>JANWIO010000167.1 GCA_025449835.1 Vampirovibrionales bacterium | reverse complement strand
TGTGTTGCTCAATCTCGTCAGGGGCAACACCAAAGTAGAGTTTGCCATTGATAAAGATTGAGGGTGTGCCGTGGATCCCCAAATATTGGCCAAAATATTGATCTTGGCGGACAGCGGAGCGTTCCTGATGTAGAACAAGGCATTGAGAGAAGGTCTGTTTGTTTAAATTTAGTTTTTGAGCGATTTTCACGAAGGAGGAATCACCTAAAGTATCTTGTTCTGAAAAAAGCTCTTCCTTATAGGGCTCAAATTGTCCTAGTTGACGAGCACATTCAGCCGCTTCAGCAGCTTGAAAAGAGTATTTATGCATGGGAAGCGGAAAATCGACCCATTCCACTTCTAATTTATTGCCAAATTCCCGTTTCCAATTTTCAACCATTGGGTCGAATCTTTTACAAAAAGGGCATTGAAAGTCTGAAAATACAGCAAGGCGAACATGATCGGGTTCTGAAGGTTGAAGTCGATTGAGTTGGGAAACACCCGCTTTGCTAATGAGCTGGAGATCTCGAAAAAGATTGTCCAATTGGGCCGGGGTGACTTTATCATTGATAGCGCCCCCTGTGATGTATTCCTCTTCAACAGGATTCACAATGGCAAAATATTGGCCGGTTTTGGCATGAAGAAGGGCTTTAATCAATTCTGAGTCCGTTGAGTTGGGATTTATGGTTTTTACGGGTAAACCATAGGCTTCTGCTTTTTCTCGAACATTGACTGCATTGTCTGTAACATAAACCACCAATGCGCCATTAGTAGAACCATTGTTTGCTTGGGAGGTATTACTAGAACTTGTGGCCTGGCAGCCAGTGATCATAAACATCAGGCAAAACATTAACAAAATGCCTGCAAATGAATGACGAAGCGACATGATTAAACCCTTTCCATCTCAATCCGAAATTTACATTTATCGTAGAGCAAAATGACCTTAGAGTAAAGAAACAGTGGAAAATTGGGGGATGTTGTCAGTGATCATTTTAAACGTTGGAAAGCAGGTGCTGTGTCTTCAAAGGCTGAAATCTAAAATGGAGTGAACGTGATTTTTGATACAATCGATACGATATGCAAATGAGAAATAAGGGATGGATGAGATGAATACTTTTTCCCAACAACGGTCTAAAACGTCATTTAAAGCGAGTCAGTTTACCGAGTCGGTTATTCGGGAGATGTCTCGTCTTGCAGCTCAGCATAATGCAGTGAACTTGGCTCAAGGCTTTCCTGACTTCCCTTGCCCACCAGAGTTAAAAGAAGCTGCCTGCAAGGCTATACAAGATGATATTAATCAATATGCCATTACTTGGGGAGACCGCTCTTTTCGAGAGGCCATTGCTGAAAAATCTTCTCGTTACCTGGGGATGTCCATTAATCCTGAAACCAATGTCACCGTCACTTGTGGTGCGACTGAGGCCATGGCGGCTTCGATGATAGCCACCATTGATCCGGGGGATGAGGTGATTGTTTTTGAACCCTTTTACGAAAACTATGGGCCTGATGCCATTTTAGCAGGGGCAAAGCCTCGATACGTGAATCTTTATCCGCCTGATTGGCATTTTGACGCCGAGGAGTTGGCCCTGGCGTTTAACAATAAAACCAAGGGGATTATTATCAATACACCTCATAACCCTACGGGTAAGGTGTTTAGCAGAGAAGAATTAACACTGATTGCAGAATTGTGCCAGAAGTGGGGTGTCTTGGCATTTACGGATGAGATCTATGAGCATATTTTGTATGATGGGGCCCAGCATATTGCCATGGGGGCTTTACCCGGTATGGAAGATTTAACCATTACCATTAATGGTCTTTCGAAGACCTACAGTGTCACTGGTTGGCGGGTTGGAACTATTTTAGCATGTGAAGAGTTGACCTTGGCCATTCGGAAAGTGCATGACTTTTTAACGGTTGGGGCTCCGGCTCCCCTTCAACGAGCTGGTGTGGCGGCGATGAAATTACCGCAGGCCTACTATGAGCATCTGGCACAATCCTATGCTGAAAAACGTCAGGCGATGCTTTCTATTTTAGACGAAGCGGGTCTGCCATACTTTACACCCAAGGGGTCTTACTACGTTTTGTGTGATATCAGCCGTTTTGGTTTTAAAACGGATATGGCCTTTACCCATTTTCTCGTGAAGGATATCGGTGTGGCGGTGGTGCCTGGATCCAGTTTCTTTCGCCAGTCTGAGCGGGGCTATTCTTATGTTCGGTTTTGTTTCAGTAAAAAGCCCGAAACATTGTGTGCTGCCAAGAAGAAACTGGTTAAACTCCACGAAGTTCTTAAGTTTAGTCCTTAATAGCACTCTACCGTCCAAATTCTTGTGTTGTGACGACGCTGTTTCCAGAAAATCTGGAAGTACACTTTGCATGTTATGGCTTTTCTGTTCAAAATAGAAATTGGGGAGCTTTCTCTTATCGATATCCTTAGAAAGGAGTTCGAACAATGAAACAAACCCAATTGTACCTTGAAGGGATGAGTTGTGCAGGTTGTGCCAGAACCATCGAAAAGGCTCTACAGGCAGTCCCAGGTGTTCAAGAAGCTAATGTGAATTTTGCAGCACAGCAAGCGAGTGTTCAATATAATGAGTCTGGTGTATCGCCTCAAGATTTGATCCAAGCGGTTCGAAAATCTGGCTATAATGCTCAGTTACTTGAAACCCTAAAACCTCAGTCCGCTTCTAATGAAGCAGAAGCACATTTTCACAGTATGCAGCGACGATTCTGGGGGAGCCTGATGTTCTCAGTACCGGTGGTGGTGAGTGCCATGGCTGGGGTCGATTTCCCTTTTCGAAATTGGATTATGTTGATTTTAACTACACCTGTTTTATTTTGGGCAGGACGATCCTTTTTTACCGATGCCTGGGGGGCATTCCTTCATAAAACATCCAATATGAATACCTTGATAGCTATGGGGACAGGGGCCGCCTATTTTTATAGCGTGGTTGCAACATTGGTGCCAGGTATCTTTAGGCAATATGGGATTCAGCCCCATGTTTATTTTGAAGTTGCCGCCTCATTAGTTACATTAATTCTTTTAGGACGCATGCTAGAGGCCAAGGCCAAAGGCAAAACATCCTTAGCCATTGAACATTTAATTGGGTTACAAGCCAAAGTGGCTCATGTGTTCCGGGATGGCAATGAGATTGAGGTGCCCATTGAATCCCTTCAAGTGGGAGATTTGATACGAGTTCGGCCTGGCGAGAAAATTCCTGTGGATGGGGTGATTGAAGAAGGCCGTTCAACCATTGATGAGTCGGTGATGACCGGTGAATCTGTTCCCGTTGAAAAAGGGGTCTCTGATAAAGTCATTGGTGGCACCGTGAATAAATCCGGCAGCTTTGTTTACAAAGCAACCCATGTTGGGAAAGATACAGTCTTGCAGCAAATTATCCAGTTGGTTCAAGTTGCTCAAGGTTCCAAAGCACCGATTCAACGCTTAGCCGATACGGTTAGTGGGTATTTTGTTCCGGCAATCATTATCATTGCCTTAGTCAGTTTTGTGATTTGGATGATTTTTGGGCCAACACCCAAGATAGGCTTTGCGTTGATTAGTTTTGTGACGGTTTTAATTATTGCGTGTCCTTGCGCATTGGGATTGGCGACGCCAACAGCCTTAATGGTGGGGATTGGGAAAGCCGCTGAAAAGGGAATTTTAATTAAAAGTGGCGAAACGTTGGAGCAGGCTGAAAAAATTAATGTGGTTGTGCTCGATAAAACGGGCACAATTACCGTCGGTAAGCCGACGGTCACAGATATTTTGCCCCTCGATCATTATTCAGCTGATGAGATCCTTCAATTTGCAGCTTCTGTGGAAAAAGTGTCAGAGCATGGGTTAGGAGAGGCCGTTATTAAAATGGCTGAAGAAAAGGGACTTATTTTTGAACCCGTTTCACAGTTTGAAGCCGTGATCGGCCAAGGAGTGGTGGCTCATGTTAACGAACATGAGGTACTTATTGGGAATCCGAAACTGATGGAGTCCTCTAAAATAACTTTAAATGGTCACGAAAATCAAGCCAAACAGTTTGAAGAAAATGGAAAGACGTTGCTTTGGGTTGTTATTGATCACCGTTTAGTGGGAATGATTGCTGTAGCGGATACCATTAAAGAAAATGCCAGTGAGGCCATTGCTCAATTTAAGTCGCAAGGGTTAAGGGTTTGGATGGTGACGGGGGATAATCCGCATACGGCCAATGCTGTTGCTCGGCAAGTAGGCATTGAGCATGTTGCAGCCCAAGTTTTGCCCCACGAGAAAGCAGACACAGTCCGAAAAATTCAGGAAGAAGGCTATATTGTGGCCATGGTGGGAGATGGTATTAATGATGCGCCGGCTTTAGCGCAAGCAGATATTGGTATTGCCCTGGGAGCGGGGACTGATATTGCCATTGAATCTTCAGATATCACCCTGATACAGAATAATTTGATGGATGTGGTTGAAGCAATTCGCCTGTCTCGGCGGACCATGCAGATTATCAAACAGAATTTGTTCTTTGCTTTTATCTACAATATTTTAGGGATTCCGATTGCAGCCGGAGTTTTATATCCCATCTGGGGTGTACTTTTAAACCCCATGATTGCCGGGGCTGCCATGGCGCTCAGCTCAGTATCCGTGGTAACCAACAGCTTGCGATTACAAAGATTTCAATAGTTTTTTAGCAGGGGATTTCATTTATTTGCAAGCTGTCAGATGACGCCGTTTTATGGTTTTTAAACTATCCAATTGGGTGATTTTTATTCGACATACCACTAGTTGACTACTGTCGAGAAACAAAAACGAGACTCATAATGCAGAGAGGAAGAGGAAGTGGGATAGGAAGGAATTATCAAAATGTCGATGTTTCATACTGTGCGGTGGAATGAATGGTTTACCATTTTTATTATTGTTTTTACGACCGGAGCGCCAGTTTTCTTTTTGATTTATTTCTTTAAAAATCATCTGATGGATGACCCGGATTGCAGTAAATACGACTTTTTTGCGCTGGATCCTGATATGAAACCGGACGAACAACCCCATGAGCCTCTTAGCTGCCAACCTCGGTATTTAAATCAACGGCCATGGTGGAATCCCATTAATTCGGGTTGGTTTTGGGTTTCAATTGGGCTGGCCACGATTTACTTTATCATTACTATCGGAGCTTTTCTCATTAGCCGAAGCTTTCCCTCATGGCAATAATAAGCACCTTCTGAAAAGGGGCTTCTTTACCAGAAAGTTTCCCAACATCGGTAGGCGTTTGAGAAGACAGAGGGATTTGCAATGCTTCTGTTTGACACGATCTTTTGACCCAACTAAAATCAATTACCTAGGGCGACATGGCCAAGTGGTAAGGCAGGAGTCTGCAAAACTCTTATCCCCAGTTCGAGTCTGGGTGTCGCCTTTTTTTCATGCCAAATTTTTAAGTATTGAAGTTGTAATGGGAAAAAATGCCGCACCCTACCTGTCGACAGTCTGGTACCTGGGCGGAGTCGCCTCGGTCTCCGGCGATTTGATAGATATACACCCGTAGGGATCAACTTAATGCTGCTGCGTTCCCGCCCTGACATGGTTCATTGGCCTAACGCCGTATACTATCAAACAACCCTCAACGATCAAGGGCATACTCACCAACTACCAGGAGCCTCGAGATAGTAGTCCACCCTGCTAAAGCGGATTGCAGGTACAGGGCACCGCTGACTCCCCGTGTAGTGCGGCTTCAATAATATATCATAAATAATGCCAATAAACGATACGCAAGGGAGGATCCCTCGGTTGGCAAGAAAAATCTCTGTAGTCCATGCCATGAGATCCCGCCATGAGATTAAAGTCTCCCCCAAAATGGCCGAGAATATCTTTGGATACCAGAACTAAATAAAAAAGTTCATTCCCAAAACGGTTTCAATCTGTTATCCATCACATTTGAATAGATTAAACACTTCTTTTTCAGCGCCTTTTGTCAGAATAGTCTACAAATAGATGAGTCCGGTGATTGTTACATAAGTTTGCAAAAGGGACGTATAGAGAGAGTTTAGCTAGACAAGGCAACTGAAATCAGCTAAAATCGTTTTTAGAAAGTAAGGGAGTGTGCAACAAAGGTGCAAAAAGTTTTATTGCTCAATGCGTCTTATGAGCCATTAAATGTCTGTTCTTGGAAACGGGCCATTGTTCTTTTACTCAAGGGGAAAGCCGTTGAAGTAGAACACAACGGGCGTAATATTGCTCCAGGGGTTCCGCTGCCATTGGTAATACGGTTGCAACACTACATTAAAATTCCTCATAAAACCGTGCCGCTCACCCGTAAAAATTTAATGCATCGAGATAAGTATACCTGCCAGTATTGCGGTAAAACTGGTGGTGGGGACTTAACCATTGATCATGTGTTTCCCAAGTCCAGAGGGGGCAAAGATGAGTGGGAAAACATGGTGGTGGCGTGTCTTCGCTGTAATGTGTCAAAGGGAAATAAAACGCCAGAAGAGGCCGGTTTGGTGATGAAAACAAAGCCGGTAAAACCCATTAATTTTGCCTATTTCGAACTGACCAAACAGTGGAATACGGCCAAAGAGTACGGCACTTGGGAAAAGTATCTTTACGGGACCTAAATTTTCTCTGAAACATCACGCTTTTTATCTCACTTCAATCGCGTCATAATCATTGAAGATGATTACGGAGTCTTCAGAGGAAAGATGTCACAATTATTGGGAAATATTCACGGGCTTAAGAAAAAAGAAGTTCGTCAGCTGGATAAACTTGGGCAACGTAGTATTACACCCGATCAGTTTATTTCGCCAGCGTTGGCTGAAGAACTGGCTGCATTGTCATTGGAAATTCGTCAACCCTTAACCGTGCTTTTTGACCGTCATGGACGTGTTTACCAGGTTTACGTGGGTTCAATAACTGTCATGGGCGAAGAAAACCGAGTGAAGTTTCCCCAAAAAAGTGTGGGGCTTTCTGGTATTCGGGCTGTGACGACACAGTTGGATGGCGTATCACCACCGCCGAAAGAGGCTTTGACATCACTCCTTCAATATCACCTGGATGCGTTGGTTCTCATCACAGCAACCACAACACCCTCATGGAGCGTACAATTTGGTGAACACCCGAAGGCGGCAGATGCTGTTTTTGTCAGTGGGCTGTGTTCTGGTAAAGACGGGAAATTTGATGTTAAAACAGATGGGCCGATGACCATTCACCAACTGGATCAGATGTCCTTCGAGGATTACCAAGCGCTGATTGAAGATGATTTGGCTTTTCTATTCAAAAAAGGAGTGCATGTTTCCAAACAGGAAAAAGCGTTTTTATTGGGCCTGGCTGCTCCCGGGCAGTTGGGGCGTTGCCAGGCCGAAGACTTATTGGATGAACTTTCTCTTTTGGCTCAAACGGCGGGAGCAATGGTGGTTGGCCGGGCAATTCAATCACGGAGTCAACCGGATCCCCAATTTTATATGGGAAAAGGAAAAGCCCAGGAACTGGCTTTTGATATTCAGCAGCAAGGGGCCAATTTGGTGATTACCGATGATGAGCTTTCGACTGCACAACAACGGGCACTTGAGAAAACCTTAAGAACCCGTGTGATTGATCGCACAGAACTAATTCTGGATATTTTTGCCCAGCGGGCTCAGTCGTGGGAAGGTAAAATCCAGGTGGAGCTGGCTCAGTTGCAATATTTATTGCCACGGTTAGCGGGGCAAGGACATCAACTATCGCAGCAAACTGCTGCGGCGAGAGGGGGAACCATTGCCACACGGGGCCCTGGAGAAACGAAACTGGAACTCGACCGGCGACGCTTACGAACTCGGATTCAAGAGTTGGAGCGTCAAGCGGAATCTGTTCGGCAGCATCGCCAGTTACAACGAAAAGAACGTCTTGAAAATGGAATGCCGATTATTGCATTGGTGGGGTATACCAATGCTGGGAAGTCAACCTTATTAAATACCCTAACACAAGCTGGGGCATTGGCTGAAAATAAATTGTTTGCCACCTTGGACCCGTTGACACGGCGCCTGGTGCGGCCAGGGATGCCACCATGTCTTTTGATTGATACGGTAGGGTTTATTCAAAAGCTGCCCACCACCCTTGTGAAGGCATTTCGCTCTACCTTGGAAGAAATTCAATCGGCGACACTCATCTTACATGTGGCTGATTTGTCGCATCCTGATAGGCGGGTACACTTAGAGGCGGTTCAAGCCACCTTGGTGAACTTGGACTGTGGCGAAACACCCCAATGGCTCTTATTAAACAAGATGGACAAGGTGAAAAATCCAGAAGCTGAAATAGAAACACTGAGCGATTTTGTTCAAAATTTGCCTGTTTTCCAAATCTCTGCCAAAACCGGTGAAGGGCTTCCTGAATTTTTGGAGACTTTACAAGGATTTTTAATGGAAAATGCCCCAGAAGTTTACAATTTGCCGCCAAGTGGTTAAAGCATATTTTTAGGGCATTGGCTTTTTGTTTGTGAAGGATTGCAACAACGATCTGTTGTTGTGGAGATATTTTTGATATTTTGAATGGGTATTGAATTTAAATTTGATCTAGAAGGGGATGGTTGACCATGATTTCATCAGTCCGGTTTTCAGCATCAAATACGCTATTACCCAGTGTTGCAGCCAAACAACGCCAGCAAGTCGCAGAAAATAATGCAAAATTAAGGACAAGGTTGAGTGAATGGGTTGGGCGAGTTCAGCAAGGAGAAGTCAAAGTTAACTCTCTCAAGCTAACCACATGTCCCCATGATCAATTGAGTGAGGATTTTACCATTCAGTTTTCTCTGGCTGATTCTATCAAGGGGCATGGTTGTCTTTTAAAGCTGAAAAAGACAAATGGCAAGTTGGTTTGGGCCATGTTAGAGGACTTTGATTCTGTTCCCAAAGCCATGAGCTGGAATGGACGGTCTGAGGGACATCATGCTGGGGTGTTGACGAACTATATCGATGAATTAGGGAGTGAAGGAATCTCCTCGGATAAGGATTCAGATATTGGGTCTCAGGGCCTGCAGTTTTTCAAAATGCTGGAGTCTAAGCTAAAACCTGAACCCGACTGGAGTGTTGTCGAAAGACATCCCATGGAAGGGCGGATTTCATTTACCACGCCAACCGAGAAAGATGTTGTTCTTTTTAAATTACTCAACCAATGGCAAGAAAAAATGAAGGTTGGCATCCAGCACGTTGAATCGATACCTGTACTTGTAGGGACCGTGCCGGGACTCGAAATATCCAAGTTTGTTTTGACCCTTACCAATGGCCAGCAACATTGTTTGGAAATTAAAAAACGTGATGGAAAGCTTCAGAAAGTTATGTTGGATGATCTCCAAAGGCAGGCAGATTGCTTTGGCTGGGAAGCCGGGAAGCCTAACCCTCCCTTGGCGTGGTCTCCCAGTAAACTCACCAATTATCCCGATGAATATGGTGGGGATTACCTCACATCTCCATTTCTGCCACTTACAGCCAAAGCAGAAACCTTTTTGAAAAAATTGGTTGAGACTGTGGAAGCAACCCAGGCAGTCAAATCGTAAGCAACTTAATGACGATGAATTAAATTTTGAAGGATGTATCCTGCAATTTTGGGGTTCTCTTTTAGGCGCCGCATGCAATAGGCATGCCATTGTTTGCCAAACGGCACATATACCCGCACATGATGACCTGCTGCGACAAGCATCTCCCGTAATTCCGGATCCACGCCAAGTAACATCTGGAATTCATATTGATCGCGGCTGAGATGATATTTGCGGATCAGCTTTAATGCGGCCCATACCAGACGCTCGTCATGGGTGGCAATACCAATATAGGCCCCTCGTTGAATCATCTCTTCTAAAATATCTGCATAATTTTGATTAATCAGGTCGGGAAGTTGGTAAGCCAGCCATCGGGGTTCAATATAAATGCCTTTACACAGTCGAAAATGGCCAGCGCCTGCTTCAATAATCCGAATCACATCATCGTGGGTGCGTCGCAGATACGCTTGAACCACAATACCCACGTTTGAAAAGGTTTTTCGAAGTGTTAGGTACAGATCAATGGTTTGGGCCGTACATTCGGAATCTTCCATATCGATACGGATAAAGTTATGATGCTCTGCGGCATGGGTTGCGAGGTTCTGCATCAAGTTCAGGCATAGATTCGGATCCAGTAACAGCCCCATTGCTGTGAGTTTGACAGAAACATTGGCGTCGAGATGATGTTCTTCGATTTCTTGCAGGATTTTTTGATACATTTCAGCCGTTTGATGGGCCTCTTGGGGGTGATGGATAAATTCACCCAAAACGTCAATGGTGGCTGAAACGCCTTGTTGATTCAATGTTCTAACAGTTTGAATCATTTCGGCGATGGATTCGCCGGCCACATACCGTTTGGCAAATTGCTTCACGATGGGTTTGGGCACAAAGGGCAATGACAGAGCAATCAATTTGTTCAAGAGGGTTTGGTTGGCACTGCGTGCACTGCCATGGGTACTCTGTTTGTACCGAGATGGCATTAACTCCGGTGAAGGTGCTTCTTGACCGTATTGCCTACTTTCGGTTGGGATATTTTCCATGGTGATGCAACCCTCCTGCACCGGTGTTTCTACGATCATCTGAATAAATCCCCCCAACAATAATTGTATTGATATTCAGGTTATACCATAGATGGGGCTGGCTGCTCGGGATATAAACCCGACAATCTGTCGAATGTGGTGGCCGGAGAACCAGGTCCGTTGGCTGGTCGAATCCCCAGTTCATCTTGGGCAATAATCAGGCGATGAATTTGGCTGGTTCCTTCATACAGAGAAAGTACCCGACCATCTCTGAAGTAGCGGGCTGCTGGGTATTCTTCAGAGAACCCGTATCCACCAAAGATTTGGACAGCGCTGTGGGCTGCCCGATGGGCTCCTTCAGCACAGAATAGCTTTGCAAGGGATGTTTCCCGGGTATTACGGACGCCTTTGCTTTTTAAATAGGCTGCTCGAAGCACTAAGAATCGACCTGCCTCGCAATCGGCCACCATATCGGCCACCATTTGCTGAATCATTTGAAATTCACCGATTTTTTGCCCAAAAGCCTGACGCTCCATTGCATATTTCTTGGAGATATCAATGCAACCTTGCATGACGCCAACGGCTCCAGCGGCAACACTAAACCTGCCTTGATCTAGGCAGTACATGGCCACTTTAAATCCTTCGCCAAATTTGCCCAGCATTTGATCTTTGTGAACTCGGACGTTATCCAAGAAGAGTTCAGAGGTATCTGAGGATTTAAGACCCAGCTTGGGAGCAATGGGGCGAGCTGAAAATCCAGGGGTATCGGTTTCCACCAAGAATGCACAGATACCTTTGTGTCCCAGTGATTTATCCGCTTGTGCAATGACAATGGCGAGATTGGCAATGCTACCGTTTGAAATCCATGTTTTTTGGCCATTTAAGATGAAATAATCACCATCTTGTTTGGCTGTGGTTTGTTGGTTTGCGGCATCACTTCCCGCATTGGGTTCTGTTAACCCAAAACAGCCAATGATTTCCCCTGTTGCCAGCTTGGGAAGATATTTCATCTTTTGGTCTTCGGTGCCAAATTTCAAAATGGGTAACTCGACCAGAGAAATCTGAACAGAGAAAAGTGTACGGGTTGAAGAGCAGGCCCGTGCAATTTCTTCAGTCATCAGGGCGTAGGCAATAAAATCAACCCCTTGGCCGCCGTATTTTTCAGGTAGAACGGCTCCAAAGAATCCTTGTGCTGCAATTTTTTTATACAGATCCCAGTCAAATTCTGCTTTTTTGTCGTTTTCCTCAACCCGCGGCATAATTTCTTTATCGGCAAATTCTTTTGCCCACCGCCATATTTCACGTTGTTCTTCGTTTAATTCAAAATCCATCCTGAGACTCCTCTTTCTGTGTTTTAGCCGTATTATGGCAAAAACAAAAAATGAATACCACATCATCCTTAACAGCCTCTCTTCTGATGTGCCTGTTCATGGCACATTTTGTGTGAGAGATGTTCTGTATTATAGTCTTATTCCTGTTTGGAAGGAGACGCTTCTTGAAAATAAGGTACTATCGGTGTCATGATAGGTTTGAAGTTCAAAGAATAATGTGGAGACTTGAATAAGAAGATGTTGATTACGATGCTTCAAGCTAAAATTCATCGAGCAACTGTTACGGACGCTTGTTTAAATTACGAAGGTAGCTTGACCATTGATAAAAACCTGTTGGATTTGGCTGGAATTATGGAGTTTCAACAAATTCAGGTTTATAACGTTACAAATGGAAAGCGGTTTACAACCTATGCACTTGCAGGGAAAGCCGAGAGTGGTACAATTCAGGTGAATGGTGCCGCGGCTCATTTGGCCCAAGTGGGCGATTTGATTATTATTGCGGCGTATGGTCAAATTCCAGCAGAAGAGGGCGCTTTGCATTCTCCAAAGCTGGTTTTTGTGGATAAAGCCAATCGTCCCGCAGAAAAAACCAAATTATTGTCTGTTTAGGGGCTGATAGGGAGCCATTAACCTGTTAGAGAGGACTCAGTATGGAAAATTGTCTCTTTTGCAAAATTATTCAAGGTCAAATTCCCTCAACAAAAGTGTATGAAGATGAGTCGGTTTTAGCATTTCGAGATATTGCGCCACAAGCGCCGATTCATATATTGGTGATTCCCAAATCTCATTATGATTCGGTTCGGCAAGTTTCAAATCCGGATGTTCTTGGAACCTTGATGATAAAAGCCGCCGAAATTGCACAGGCTGAAGGGCTTGATTCAAAGGGCTATCGACTGGTCTGTAATACTGGCCAGGATGGTGGTCAAACGGTAGATCATCTTCATATTCACCTGTTGGGTGGAAGAGTCATGACATGGCCGCCGGGGTAAAGTAAAACGTTGGTGAAAAATCATTTCAAAGAGCGGTATTGAACTTTTTAAATTCATGAATACAAAGCGAAAAATATTGTTTCATCCTTTTGGTGGACCGGAAAGTGGCACTTTACCTG
>JANWIO010000166.1 GCA_025449835.1 Vampirovibrionales bacterium | reverse complement strand
CCCTCGATAGCAACCTTTCTAGTTTGGTTTAGTCTTTTGATCAGGGGGATTAATACCCTTTCCTCTTCAGCTCCCCCTACTTCACCAGCATGAGGATTCACCCCAAGGACTGCAATATGGGGTGTGGTGATTCCCGCTTGGGCGGTTAAAAAATGATGGAGGGTTTCTAAAGCAGCCATGGCATGATCCAAGGTTATTTCTGAGGAGACATGGCTGAGGGGAATATGGCGGGTGAGGAGCAGCATCCTCAGGTTTTGAAAGACAAAGAGCATTTCGGCTTTGTACTTTTGGGCAGGATAAAACCGCCTGGCCAAAAGCTCTAAAATCTCAGTATGGCCACTGGCCAGAATCCCGGCGTCTTGTAGATTCTTTTTATGAATCGGTCCGGTCACCAATGCCTTGGCTTTACCCTGGGCAATCACTTCGATGGCTCGCTCAATGGACTGATAAGCAACTTCTCCTGGGGTTTCTCCTTCGATATTTTCATATTCAATTTGATGGGATTGAGGCAATGGAAGATTAAGCCGTTGTGCAGAGTGCTCAAGGGCTGGAAGAGATCCAATAATGCGAAAAGTCTGGTCTGGGAATTCTTTGTGATGGGCATGTAGAAGCTTAACGGTAATTTCAGGCCCAATCCCCATGGGGTCACCTGGGGTAATGCAAAGGGTTTGCTCAGACACTTTGAGGTTCCTCCTGGGACTCCAGGCGCTTTAGATTCCGAAAAATGTTGAGGAGGCTCATGGAGGTGCCAAAACCACCAGATTTGGTAATAATCCATCGAGCCTGATCATCAATCATCAGGGGAATTGAGGTCTCAATTTGATCGATAATCTGAAGAGAACGGCTCCCAATGGCCTTACAAATGGTGTTTGCTGTTTCTCCGCCGGATAACAAAAGTTTGACCGGAATCTGAGAAACCACCTCTTTAGTCACTTTTGCCAAGAGGGTAGATGCCATGGCGGAGGCTTCGTTAGGCGTCATATCATGCTCTTCTGCCAGGATAAATGTTTTTCGTAAGCTGTCTTCGGTGAAAGAGGTGGTGATGATGACAGTGGATTGGTTCCGCAGGGCCTGTAAAATCTGTGAGAGATCTTCCTCAATGGGGGCGAGGCCTAAAATCTGGGGTGGGGTGAAATTAAAAATTTCTAAGCGGCCGTCGGTCGAAATGTCTCCAAAGTTCTCAAGGAGTACTTTAATTTGATCATGGGTCGTTTGGCTGGTGGTTCCAATCACAAACAACAATGGGGTCCGCTCAATTACCATTTGGGGACGTGAAGGGTGTTCTTTTTGAACAATCCATTTTCGGCTTAAGGCTTTAGCTAAGCCAGCAGAACCGCATGGCAACACATTAATGTCGGAAGGCATTTTGTTAATAGCTAAGCTGAGTTGCTCCAAGTCGGTATCAGAGCAAGCATCCACCACAATCAATTTTTTATTTTCGGCAATCTGCTCTTGAATGGCCATTAAAATGGGGCCTGCCCCATCCATCACCTTGGATAAGGGAATATAGCCCACAATGGAAGGATCCGATGTTTTTCCCAGTAGGGTTGGGAGATGAGATTCTCGCACTGGAAAAAGGGGATCCCGGACAATTTCCGTTTGTCCAACGGGTAACCCGCGAACAATTTGATAGCCTCCAATGGTTCGGCGTCCTTCATCTGGATAGGCGGGGGCGACAATTACTGCCTTCCAGCGAAGCTCGTCCAGAATGGCTAAACATTCTTGGGCGATATGGCCGCGTAAGGTCGAATCCACTTTTTTATAAAAGCGATCTAAACTGACTTGTTGGCGTAAAAAGCGAACTGATTTTTTAACCGTTGCAATGGCATCAAGCTGATCTAGATGTCTGGAATCGGTATTAACAAGCCATGTTTGGGTGCTATTGGTTTGCGTTGCAACCGTGTAATCTAACAAAATTCGGGTATTGGCGTTTTCCATATGGAATTGCAAGGCGGTATCACAGGCACCTGTTAGGTCATCTGCAATAATACCAATGGATTCACCTGGTATTTGCATTGATTAAATCACCATCCAACTTTTAAAACGGAGCTCTTTGACCGCTATCAGCTTTATTATTATAGCTTCCATAGTTACCAGACCCTTCAGAATCCCGGCGGCTTCCTAAAAAGCGAACATCAGTGGCAACCACAGACAGATAATCTCGTTCATTGCCAGCGTCATCATTCCATTTGCGCACACTTAACCGACCGGCCACAGCGGCTTGATTTCCTTTTTTAAGGTATTCTCCCACTACTTCAGCGGTTCGTCCCCACACTTCAATATTAAACCAATCGGTTTCTCGATTTTCTTTAGAGCTGACTCGATCTACGGCCATTGAAAAAGTGGCTTTCACGCTTCCAGATTCAAAATATTTAATCTCAGGATCGCGTCCGGCACGACCCACAACGACAACACTGTTGAGATTCCCTGAAGACTTTTCATTTTCTTGCATGGCACTGCCCTTTTTCTTTGTCTGTATCTGAATGGTATATTATACGTAAAGCATTCTTCAACAGCAAATCCATTCTGCCCAGACGATTATAGACCGATGGGTTAAAATAGAGGCGGTTTTTGTATTTCTTAAGGTGTAAGCCGTAAAATAAAGACAAAAAAAAGCACAACAAATCTGTTGTGCGGCGTTACGAGGAGTTACTGCTGCGTTGAAGGGTTGATAAGAGGGGAGAAAAAGCAAATCTTTTCTATTGCAGTCCCTACAGTTTGTTTTTCGATGAATTCTTGGAATGACTTTAAAAATGGCCTAAAATCCTTCTGTCCCAAGGATTTATAGAACATAAAATTAAGTGTTTTAGGGCTTTTTTAGAAAAATTTTTCACAAATGATACAAAACTTTATAGAAATTCATCCTGAAGGAGGTCTGAGATTCGTGTATTTGAAGCATCACGAGTGGTTCAATGGGATAAAAAGATATCTTTTTTCCCGCAAATGGCAATGGTTTTGGAGATCTTCCTCAAGCTTCAACTCTTCGGTGGATGAGGTGAGATAAAAGTCGCTCTTATACTAAAAATGATCCACAACAACCACCTCGTTTGTTTATCACACTGTGTTGGAACAGTGTGATTTCTTTTTGCTGGCCTTGTGTGTGGATATTGGGGGAAGGGCATTTCTTGATTTATAATAGAATGAAGCGTTTATGGAGTTTTGAATTTTGAGCCAACTTCTCTCTATCGATAATGCTTTACTGCTGGTGATTGACATCCAGGATAAATTTAAACCGATTTTATTCAATGCGGATCAGGTGGTGCAAGGAACCCAGCAGATGATCAGGGGGTGCCATTATCTGGGGGTACCGGTGATTGTGAGTGAACAATACCCAAAAGGCTTGGGTCATACGGTTTTAGAACTTAAAAATACGCTTACCGACACGGATCTGGTCTTTGAAAAAAACCATTTTGGTTGCTGTGATGAGCCTTTGATTGAAGAAAAACTTTTAGGATTTGAGCGAAAGCAAATTCTAGTGTGTGGGATTGAAGCCCATATCTGTGTAAATCAAACAGTCGTCCGGCTTCTGGAACTTGGATATCAGGTTTATTTAATTGAAGATGCCATTGGCACTCGGTATCCACGGAATTATGATGTTGCCCTCAGAAAGCTTGCACAGTTAGGCGCTATCCCCAGTAGTGTAGAAATGGCCCTTTTTGAACTGATGCGAACCTCACAACATCCCCAGTTTAAAGCGGTTCAGCAGTTAATTATGTGAGGTCTCATGGATTTTCGAGTGATTCAACAAGGCGATGCCGTCAAAAAACAGAAAGGGGGTTATGCTAGTTTTCCCTCATTGGCACAGGATCCCCAAACAAATGAGATTATTTTACTCTACCGACGAGCGATTTATGACGATAAAGATAAGCGCCCGGGCATGGGAGCCCATGGCCTGGAAGGCAATTTGTATTTTAAGCCATTTTCCACCACCCAAAAGCAATTTTTAGCAGAAAATCTTCTTTATCAGGGAAACGACTACCCTCCTGGATTGATTGATGGCAACATTACCACCGTGGGGTCAGAGTTAATGATGTTTTTACGGCGTTATCCCAATGATAATCCCGTTTTTTACACAAAAGGTCCTTCCATTCACGCCTTGGCTTCGACACAGCTTTTTCCCTCAGATGATATTTTTAAAATTGGGGCCCAATGGGGTCGTGTGGTTGCCATTGATTCAGGAAAAAAATGGCTTCAGGTCTTTTATGGGGGGAGTACGGATATGCCGCTCGAAGCAAAGGAAAAACGCGTCACCCGTCCAGGACTTTACCAGTCCTTAGATCAAGGAAGCACCTGGCAGTTTTTGAGTTGGATAACCCCTATTTATCTTGCACCGAATATTTGTGCCAATGAAACCGCAATGGTGTATGCCAATGGTGTGCTGTATACATTGATGCGAACTGCTGGGGAATATCCAGGGGCGCTTTTTCTGGCTTATAGTAAAGATGAAGGCAAAACCTGGAGTTTGCCGGAAAAGACGGCGCTTTTTGGGGAGGCCCCCATGTTTTATGTGCTGCCTTCCGGCCAGATTTTAACCTGCTTTCGTGGATTTCTCGAAAAAGATCCAGAGCAAGGAGGCACTTTTTCCTTGGCGGAGTTTAATCCAACAACCAAAGGTTTCTCAACGCCCTTTGTTGTGGAAACTTATAATGGTAACCACTATGATGGGGGCTATGGGGACATGATCTGGCTGGAGGACTTAAATCAACTTTTGGTGGTTTATTATTATTCGAATAAGCCAAAACCCCGGAACCCGTGGTTACGCTATGCGTTATTAACCCTTTAGGGCGTGTTAAATTATTTTTTCTTATGAACCATGTAGGTTTTGTCGAAAAAGGCAATGGGTGTTGAAGTGTGGATCGCTTGAAAACCGGTTTGTGAAGCGGCTGTTTTCATTGTAATGATCACTGCAACGGTACAAACCGTTAGAAAGGATGCAACAATAATCAAATAGACGTTCCGGGCTGCACGAAACTGTGCCTGATGCTCAGCTTCTTTTTTCAATTGTTCAGGCGTTTTGGGAGCTGTGGTGGACATGGTGATGAAACCTCTTGGTTTTGTGCATGCAATGCCATCGATATTATAGAAGACATCGACGTCTAACTGCAAATTCTAATTCGGATGTGATCAGCGTCTTAGGCTGATGAAACCTTTTGGAACGATTAACCAATACTTTTTGAAAATTGATTTTGTTTGAAGGCTTCGTCAGAGGCATTCTGGAGGCTGTGATCATATAAAACTAAACCACTCAAGAGTTTTGGGTAAAAGTAAGTGGATTTTTGGGGCATCCGCAGTCCTGATTCACAGATGGTCCGAACGGCATCGACACTGGGAGCATGAACCCAAAATGCCAGGGCGCCTTCTTGTAACAGGGTGCGTACCGCTGCTTCATCCCGGATAAATTCCAAGTAGCCGTCTTGCTTTAATTGGTTGGCAGGTTGTTTTAAGAGGGTTTGAAAAACAAATTGATCCAGTAAGGCAACATCCAGTGTTCTTAAAGATTCTGGCATGGCAGAGAGATCGACGGTGGATTTCAGTTGGTAGGCTTGCTTTTCACTAAGGCCATGCTGTACCCAAAATAGGGCTTTTTCTGGGGCGGTAGGTTCAAAATAATTGGATAATGCTTGAATAAGTGACTCTGCTGTCCAGCCACTGGGTAAGCTGGTAAAAACTCGGTGGGTTGGATAAATCTTTAATCCCGAATCTGCCATATTGGTGAAAAAGGCCATGGTGAAATCCCAAGGGAAACTGCCGGATGGAGTGCTTTCTTGATGATCTTGCTCTCTACGCCAAGCCTGATAGGCCATGGCCGTTTCATAACGATGGTGACCATCTGCAATCAGGGCTGTTTTTTCTTTCAATAACGTTTGCAAGGATTCAAAAATGTGGGGATCGGTGACCGGCCAGAAACGATGCAGCACTTGATCTTGATCTTCAATTTCAATGGCGTTTGTGGGAATAGGAGAGGCAAACAATAAGGATTCCATCCACTTTTGCGGGTCATGATAAAGGCAAAAAATGGGGCTTAGAATGTTTCCCGTAGCCTTCATTAAGGCAAGCCGATCGGCTTTAGGGCCTCCCAACGTAAATTCATGGGGCAAAACTTTTCCCGTTTCATAGGGCTCTATTTGCAGGGTGGCAATAAAGCCCCGTCTTTCAATATTGTCCCAGGTTTGAGAGTAAGCGTAGAGGGCGGGTGTTCCTTCAGGCTGCAAAACGCCCTGTTGTTTCCAGGTTTCTAAAAATGTATGGGCCCGGCTGTAAATATTTTCTGCATCGGTATCGCTGGGTTGTTTAAGTCCTAAAATGAGACGCACAATGTTATAGGGGCTTTTTTGGTAAAGGGCTTGTTGCTCTTGCGGTGAAATTACATCATAAGGCGGTGCGACCACATCTTCAATGTTGGCAAGTTCCTTCATACTGTATCGGAGACCTTTAAAGGGGCGAATCGTAACCATGGGTTTGCTACTCCTCTCTGCTGCCAGTACACTGGAACTCAATATTACAATGAAGAGGATACCATGCGCAGCATCCGAATTGTTGCGGTTGGCAAAATCAAGCAGTCGGCCAAATATCTTGAAACGGGTATTCAATTGTACCAAAAACGTCTTTCGCACTTTGCGAAAATAGAGTGGGTTGAAGTGCCGGAAGTGCCACCGAGCCCTACAAGAACAGTTACCCAGGTTTTAGAGCAGGAAGCCCAGGCTATTTTAAAGCATTGTGAGGGTTGGGATAATCGGGTGCTTTTAAGTGAACGAGGACGCTTATTGGATTCTCATGCGTTTTCAAATTGGTTTTTAGGAGGAAATCCTCTCAATGGAGGTCCCCACCATGAGGGATGGGACCCTATGATATTTATTATCGGTGGAGCCTATGGCACGTCGGAAAAGCTTGTTGAGAAGGTGTCATTCTCAATTTCTCTTTCTCCACTCACTTTTCCGCATCAAATGGTTCGATTGATTTTGGTAGAACAGCTCTATCGAGCGTTTACGATTGCCAACAACGAACCTTACCACAAATAACCGGGACGAAACCCTTATTTTTAATGGTGTGTCTCACGCATTTCAAAAATAGGAAGGAGATTTTCCTACATATTTTTTGATCTTTGCCGATACCGTAAAAACTGAGAGGTTCTGAATAAAACCAAAGGTCTCACACACCCCTAAGAGAAGTAGAAGAAGAGGATTTTTCCAGTGAGTGATTTGAAGAAATTAAAACGGTTGGTTTCGGTAGATATCTGCCAAACACAAAGCTTGAATGGATTAGATCCGATTGAAATTGAAGAAGATGCTGAAGGGGCCCTTTACCAAGTCGATCGTCAAACCTATATTTTGGCTTATGATAGCCATCTGAATGGCCGTAAGGTAACCACCACCGTTAAAATTGGAAACGATACACTTTCCCTGGTCAAAATTGGGGATGTTCATAGTCGCCAAACTTTTGCGCCGGATCAATGGCTTGCATCACAATTTTTCTATGGTGGGGGCAGTATTATCTGCCGTAATTTCACCAAAAAGCTTGATTATGCTTTAACGCCCAGTGGTGGCCTCATTGAAGTGCTATATGAGCTTTGGAGTGGAGACACCCACTTGGGTTACTTTAATATGGAATTATTTATTCGCTAACCTGCCAACCTTTTGTAGAAAAGCCATAACCACTTTACCGGGAAGGGGGATGCTTCAGTGCGGTCAGAAGATCCCCCTTTTGATACCAGTAAAGTGTGCAAAAGAAGAGAGTAGAATAAGTGATCAGATGATAACCGGTAGTAAGGGAGTCGGGATTAACTTTTTTAAAATCTGTTTTTTAAGGTGAGAGGCCTTGAAACAGATAAGGGGTGTGTGAAGAGGAAGGTGTTGTATATAAATAAAAACATTCAAAATGAAAAATTGCCTGTTTTTTGCCACCATTAATATTTTTTTAATAAATTAGACAAAATGACGCCTTTTAAACGGATGCTTATTCCCGTCAATAAACAGTTCTAGGCGAAGGCGTTGGGGGATTTTTAGAGCCCATAAAAGGCTGAAAATAGTTAGCTAAGATTTACACTGAGATGTTGTTGAAAAGGTGACCCGCCTACAGTTTTTTTTGGGTTCGCAGTATAATAAAGCAACCGCAGTCACAACGTGGAGTTTGGTCAAGCCATGGTGATTCGTCGTATTGCTCTCTCTACAATAATTCTATCAATTATGGCAGGTACTTTTGCTGTTTTGCCAGCATCTGCAATGACGCCTGATGCTTACAGCCATTACCAAAAAGGTGTTCAACTCGAAAAATCTCAAGATTTTCGTGGGGCAGAGCGGGAGTATCGTTTGGCAATTGGGCTGGATCCGTATGATAGCCTAACATACCTTAAATTAGCATACTTGGTTGAGCGGGATAATCGATATGGTGAAGCCCTTGAGTTCTATAAAAATGCATTTCAGCTAAATCCCAAAGATACAATGATTCATCTTTCTATTGCGCAGGTCTATGAAGCGGAGAATCAATCTGATAAAGCCTTGGGAGAGTATAAGGCCTTGGTTGCCAGCAATCCTGATTATCCCTATGCGTACTTACCCATGGCCCGGTTGGAAAAAACGCTTAAAGATTCCCCACAAGCGATTGCCGATTATCAGATTTTTTTAAAATCCTACCCCAAGCATTATGATGCTCAACGGGAACTGGCAGCCCTACTGCTGGTGAATAAAAACTATAGCCAAGCGGCTGAAACATACAAAAACTTAAAAGCGTTGGATGCCAGTAAATTCAAAGATAACTTGGCCTATGGGGTGGCTTTAAATAACGCAGATCAGTCCGAAAAGGCTTTGTCGGTTTTTAAAACCATTAAAACCCCAACGCCGTTGTTATATGAAGAAGAAGGCATGGCCTATGAAAAGTTAAATCGGCTGCCTGACGCATACCACGCGTATCAAAATGCCATTGCACTGTCTCCAGATGAAAAAAATGGCCTTTACCTCAAGATGGCAGACATTGCATCCTCCTTAAATGAGCCAGATAAAGCCATTGACGCGCTGAAAGCGTATTTAAAATATCACCCGGACAATGCGCAAATTACTAAAAGCTTAGGGAATCTGTATCTTCAGAAAAAATCTTATGATTTAGCAGAATCTACTTATCAAGACGCTTTAAAACAGCCAAAATCAATGGATCCGTCTTCTGAAGGTGCTGTTTTACGGAACCTGGGCTATGCGGATCAGATGCAAGGGAAGTTGGAGGATGCCATTCAGGCGTATCAAAAGTCTCTGGCCATTCAAGATAACTATCAAACCCGCTTAAACTTGGCCTTGGCGTATCATAAACAAGGTCATTATGAGAAAGCCTTGGTGCTTTACCGTAAGTTACTGACGCAAACGCCACAATCTCCCCTCCTGAAAAAAGATATGGGCCAGGTGCTGTTGGCGTTAGGCGATCAGGCGTTTAAAAACAAAGATTATCAAACGGCCATGAATCATTATCAGGATGCATTTCTTTTGGATAATGAGAAAAATACCCCAGCGTTGCTGGGAATGGCCAATGCACAGTATGCACTTCAAAATTATGACGTTGCCTATACCACCTATCAAAGTGTTTTAGAAAAAGATCCAGCAAATTTTGTGGCACGGCTCAATAAAGCCCAGCTCGATATTAAACAACGCAATTATATCCAGGCAACGGAGAATTTACGGTGGATTGTCAAAAATAATCCTGACTTTGTGGATGCTTATAAAATGCTGGCCCAAGTATATGAGTCATTGGGAGATTATGGGAATGCCATCGTCAATTATAAAAAGGCATTAGAGTTACAACCCACGGATTCAGCCATGTTAATTGGCTATGGAAATGCCTGGCGCCAGATAGGTGACTTGGAACGGGCGCAACATGCCTATGAGATGGCTCAAACCCAGTCTCCAGATAATGCTTTGATTCATTATAATCTGGGAAGCCTCTACAATTTAAAAGATCAGTTAGACTTATCCTTAAAAGAGTACAAAGAAGCCATCCAAGATGATCCGCAATTTTTAGAGACCTACTATGGGATGGGAACTACGCTAGAAAAGCAGAAAAAGCTGAAGCAAGCCATGCAGGTATATCAGCAATACGTTGAAAAAGCCCCGCCTTCAGGGAGTTATGTTTCTTTAGCGAAGCAGCGGATTGAAATTATTCAAAAACTGTTGAATGCTCAAAAACCTAAACACGACTCGGTTTCATCCGAAAAATCTTAGGAATTAAGTAGATGTTAAAGGTAAAATCGTTTACACTGGGAGCTTTTCAGGTTCATAATTACCTGCTTTACGATACCGATACCCGAGAAGCCGTTTTAATTGATACGGGAAAAGATCCAGAGCCGATTCTGCAAGCGATTGCAACTGAATCCTTGGATTTAAAGCTTCTTTTATACACCCATACCCATATTGATCATGTGGAAGGCCACGGGACCATTCGTCAGGCATACCCGGATTTACCGGCTTGGATGCATCCTGAAGAACAATTTTGGGTGGAAGCCTTGCCGATGCAAGCCCAAATGTTTCAGATGCCTATTCCGGAGCCCCCGGTGATAACAGGCTTTGTGACACCAGGGCAAATTTTCACCCTCAATCACTTTACCTTGGAAGTTCGTTTTTGCCCCGGTCATACCCCTGGCGGCATTAGTTATTACGTCAAAGAAGGACCATTCTTATTTACGGGAGATACCATTTTTGCAGGTTCTATTGGAAGAACAGATTTTCCAAAAGGTGATTTCCAAGAATTAATGGATTCTATTGAGACTCAGATCCTGACACTTCCCGATGAAACCATCGTTTATCCGGGCCATGGCCCAAGCACAACTATTGGGCAAGAACGCATGACCAATCCTTTTGTTTTGGACTATCTGGCATCCTTGAAGTAAATGTTTTATTGCAGCATCATAAAGGCGCTGTTTCGGCCATCTTCACCACGCCGATAGGAAAAAAGTTCCGCTTCCAGGCAACGCGTGCAGTGGGGAAGTGTTTCAATCTGTTGAACCCCGGAACCGATAAGTTGCATGCGATTCATGGCTTTTAAATCAAGCCTAGGGTTCTCTGGATAGTCTTGATCCCAGACTAAGATGCCTTTGAGTTGGAGTTCTTTGAGAGAAAGCCCTTGGGATTGGGCGATGGTTTGTGCCACTTCCAGAGAAACCTGAAAACAGCACTGTCCAATCGCTGGCCCAATGATAGCAATGAGTTCTTGAGGGTTTGATCCAATGCAATTTTGTAAGGCAATGACGGCCTCGGCAACAATTTTTTGAGATGTTCCCCGCCAACCGGCATGGACAATGGCCCCCGCATGATGGCTTGGGTCATAGAATAAGATAGGAACACAGTCAGCAAAGAGTAACATCACAGGTTGATGGGGATGAAGCAGGAGAATCCCATCGGTTTGGCTGAACGATTGATCTCCTGTACGCCCCAGACGGTGCCCATGGATCTGTTGGGGAATGATCCATTCTTTTTGAGAGGAAATACCCAACTGATTTAGCAACGTTTGCCGGTTTGAAAGAACCGTTTCTCTCCGATTTTGGGGAGTATCAGGTCCCCCAAAAGAGGCGGATTTGCCCGTAAACCCATGAATCAGTTTTTCACTGTAGGGTGCTAGCAGTGAGGCTTGATACAATAAGGTCAGTGTGATATCGGGAGTGGGCATTATGAAAATTCAATCTTTTACTTATGGGCTGATCATACTTTCTATTGTCTCATCGGGTGCTTTATTGGCCAATGCGCAAAATAATATTTCGACCCCGCCCGCCTCTTCTTCCTCAAGCTCGCCTCAGACAACGCCCCCTCAGTCAACAGATTCGACACAACCCGCTGCGCCAGTGACGTTTACCCTCACGACTACCCAGGATATTTTTGGCCCTAATGCGGAGATTCCCATTGAAGCAAATTTTACGGCTCAACAACCTGTGACGCTATGCTTGAACCGTGAGCAGCCGGAGTTAGACTTTGGCGTTGAAGTCTATCGGGGTGGGGCTGGCAAGCTAAAGATTCCGCCAGAGGTGGTACAACTGAGTCGGAAAGAGATATCTACGATCAAAAATGTCACGTTATCACCAGGCCAAAATTATCGCGTGATCTTTAATCTGAAAAACCGGGTACCCAGCCCTGTCCTTTTTTGGAAACCGGGAGAATATCAAATTCAGGCAGCGTTTTTTCTTTGCGGCAAGCAAAATCAACCTGAAACCAAAATTCCAGCCTCGGAACCGTTACGATTTATGATCGAAAATTAGGCTTTGTATGAAAGCTTACGGCCTGCATTAGGAGCATAGGGGCTCAATAGATTGGAGGCAAAGGTGGGGTGAGAGCCGCATCCAAATTTGGGTGCTTGACCGCCCTGAAGCGATGCAAGCAAAACACTCGCATGGCTTTTTTGAGGAGCTGGTGTGGGTAATGATTTTGGGTGTTGGCTAAACCGAATTTGTGTGAGTGACATGATAATCCTCCCTGGGTAAGCCCTAAAATAAACTTAGAGACCTTATTTTACTTGAGATAAGGCTTTAAAGATCAGATTTTGGTTAAAAGTGTTTCAAATTTTAACAATTTAAAAAAGCCCCCGGCGGATAAATCGGTTCTAGACGGGTTCTTTTTCAAAAGGGGCCAGATTGTTTTCCTGGTTTTGAGGCTGTGGCGGTAAGGGTGTTTTTCCAATGCTGATGTAGTCAAAACCTCTGGCTGCCATTCGGTCTGAATCATATTGATTTCGACCATCAAAGATAATGGGTGTTTTTAAAAGTGTCTTTAGCCGGTCAAAATCGGGCCTACGGAATTCGTTCCATTCTGTGAGAAGGAGCATGGCGTCAGATCCCTCTAAGGCATCGTAAGCACCTGATGCGTAGTAAATACGGTCTCCAAAAATCCGTTTGGCAGTTGCCATGGCTTTGGGATCAAAGGCTCGAATTTTGGCTCCTTTTGATAATAAGGCTTCGATAATGGTTTTTGCCGGGGCTTCTCGCATATCATCGGTACGGGGTTTAAATGAAAGCCCCCAAACACCAAAGGTTTTACCCGTAATGTTGCCTTCAAAATGAGCCAATATTTTACTTAAAAAGATATCGCGTTGCTGTTGATTGATGCTATCCACCTGTTTCAGCAATCCAGTTGAATAGCCATAGGATTCAGCCGTTTTAATCAATGCTTTTACGTCTTTCGGGAAACAAGACCCCCCATAGCCAACACCAGGAAAGAGAAATTGTGGTCCAATTCGGCGATCGCTTGAAATACCAATACGAACCTCACCGATATCGGCCCCTACTTTTTCACAGAGATTGGCCATTTCATTAATAAAGGAAATTTTGGTGGCCAAAAACGCATTGGCAACATACTTGGTCATTTCAGCAGAGCGAATATCCATGTAAATCACAGGATTCCCAGTTCTTAAGAAGGGCGCATACAATTCCCGCATCATATCACCCGCCCGGTTGTCGTCGGACCCCAAAATAACCCGATCTGGTTTTAGAAAATCTTCTACGGCGCCCCCTTGCTTTAAAAACTCAGGGTTGGAGACAACGGCAAACGGATATTCTGTGATGGAGGCGATAATTTCTTTAATGTTATCAGCAGTTCCCACAGGCACAGTACTTTTGGTGGCAATGACTTTATAATCATTCATGGCCTGGGCAATTTCTTTGGCTACTTCAAATACGAAGGACAGATCGGCAGCCCCATCATCATCTTGAGGTGTCCCGACGGCGATCATGCAAATAGCGCAGGATTTAACAGCTGTGGATAAGTCGGTGGTAAATCGAAGTCGACCTTCTCTGACGTTGGATTGGAGTAATTCTTCCAGCCCGGGTTCATAAATTGGCACCTCACCCGCTTGAAGCTTTGCAATTTTGGCTTCATCTTTGTCAACACAAATCACATCATTTCCCATTTCGGCAAGGCCAGAACCTGTGACCAATCCAACATATCCGGTACCAATAATACAGACTTTCATAAAGCGTTTTCCTCCTTTGCCATTGGAAATACGTGCTATTTACGGGGTCAACAGTGATTGGGGTGCTTGATGACGATACCAATCCACAAATTGATGGAGTCCTTGTGTGATGGGCGTTACTGGATTATAGCCCAAAAATTGCTGGGCCTTGGAGATGTCTGCACAGGTCAGGGGGACATCGCCCGGTTGCATAGGGTGGTAATCCAATAGCGCTTTTTTCCCCAAGGCTTCTTCTAAAAGTGCAATAAGCTTCATGAGCCTAACAGGCTGGGATTCTCCCAGATTGAAAATATCAAACTGCTTTTGGGTATAGTCCATGGCACCTAAAACACCTTGAAGAATATCTTCAATATAGGTGTAATCACGTTGAGAGCTGCCGTCGCCAAAAACCGGAATGGACTTGCCTTGTTCAATCATGCGGGTAAATTTATGAATGGCTAAGTCAGGACGTTGGCCAGGGCCATATACCGTAAAGAATCGTAAGGCCACCACGTTGATTTGATAAAGGTGACTATAAGTGTACAGCAGGTTCTCACCCATCACTTTGGTGGCAGCATAAGGCGAAATGGGTTTTGAGATATCTTCATCTTCCCGAAAGGGCGGGTTGGTCCGGCTGCCGTACACAGAGCTGGAAGAGGCAAAAACCATCTTAGGGATTTGATGGGTGCGCATCAATTCCAACAGATTCAATGTACCAGTCACATTGGTTTCTAAATACAATCGAGGCTCTTTAAGGGATGGTCGAACCCCGGCCCGGGCAGCCAGATGAATCACCTGATCAATGTGAGGACCCCACTGTTGAAACACCTCTGAAAGGCCTTCAATATCTTGGATATCAACCCGTTTATCGATAAACTGATCGGGATTAGTTAAAAAGGGCTTTACGTTATGCTCTTTTAAGGCGGGATCGTAGAAATCATTATAGTTATCAATGTTAATCATCCGGGCACCCTGATTTAACAAGGTTCGGCAAAGATGTGATCCAATAAATCCGGCACCCCCGGTAATCAAATACGTTTTATGTTGGTGCGGGGACGTCATGAAATGTACCGGATGCCATTGGCTTCCAAGCGGGCAATGGCTTTTTGTAGGGTTTCAACTGGTGAAACCAAGGAGACCCGAAAATAGCCTTCGCCTCCCGTACCAAAAGCATGGCCCGGAGAAACAACCACGTCTGCCGTATCCATTAGATGCTGGGTCCATTCCGGAGAGGTAAAGCCTTTAGGAACCTTCAGCCACACGTATAAAGTTGCTTTTGGGGCTTCAGCGGGCCAACCCAATGATTTGAAGCCATTGACCACCACATCTCGGCGTTCTTTATAGGTGGCAACAATGTCTTTTAAATAGAGAGGACCATTGTTTAATGCGGCAACGGCACCATCTTGAAGGGCAGAGGGGGTACCGTACCCAACATTGGTACGTAAGGCATACAGATTTTGAATAATATCCGCATTACCTACTGCAAAACCAATACGGGCACCTGCCATATTAAAGCTTTTGGAGAAAGAGTGAAACTCAATGGCAATATCTTTGGCACCCGGAACTTCAAAAATACTGGGGGCCACGTAACCATCGTAGGTAATTTCGCCATACGCCAAATCACTCACCAAAATAATGTTGTGCTGTTTGCAAAAGGCAACGGCTTTTTGATAAAAATCGATATTGGCCACGGCACCTGTTGGGTTATTGGGATAATTGAGGAAGAGGAGTCGGGCTTTTTCCAAAACGCTTGCTGGAATATTGTTCAAATCGGGTAGAAAGCCATTCTCAGCCTTCATGGGCAAGTGGTGAACATCACCGCCCACCAGCCAGGTGGCTCGGCTATGAACTGGGTAATAAATTTCGGGCACAAGGCTAACATCATGTTCGCCAATATAGGCCATGGTGAGGTGGGCCAAACCTTCTTTTGAACCGCTCAGGCAAAGGGTTTCTGTTTTTGGGTCAATTTCAACACCGTAACGTGTTTTCATCCAGCTAGAAACCGCTTGCCGAAAGGAGTCTTTTCCTTTAAAGGCCGGGTAACCATGGTTGGAGGGATCTTCAAAAGCCTTTTGAATGGCCTGTACAATGGGTTTGGGCATGGGCTGATCTGGATTTCCCATCCCCAGATCAATCAAATCCGCTCCGCGGCTTCGGGCTTGTTCTTTTAATTCGTCTAACCAGGCGAAAACGTAAGTTGGTAAACTTTTTAAACGGGTATTGGCTTCCACAGAACAGCGTTCTTGCATTGTTTTTAACACCATTATAATTCCCTCTGCTGACAGGCTCCACTATTGAATGCCGTTTATTGTACTTCAGACAGAGAGGGATTCAAAGGGTATAAATCTATTGAATTGTCTGCAAAGTTTACCCAACTGGCGAGTTGTTTATTTGAAAGCGCTGTGAAATAGCTAGATTACTAAGCCCCTTTTGCTTCGATGACAAGGTCTTGATCCTTTGCGTCAATCGTAATCCGGTGTTGGCGGATAAAATTAAGTCCCAGTAATCCAGAGAAGGGGACATTGTTTGGAAGGGGCATAACAGTGGCTTCAACGTTATGGGCCGTATAGCCATTTAACGTCAGTGATTTTAAAACCACTTTGGGTAATGAAACTTGGCCATTGGCGGTTGTAATGTTTACCCGATCCGCTGTGGTGAGATCATATCCCAATCGGTTTGCAAGACTCTGAGAGATAGCCGTATAGGTTGCGCCGGTATCTAAGATTAAAGTGGCATTTTCCTGATCATCTAAGGTGGCGTCCAACATTAAGGCTCGGTTATCTTTTTTGAGGGGAACCATAAAATAGTTGGTGGCCGGGGTCGTTGTTTTTACAGAAGGATTTTGTGCCTCTGAAGATGAATCCAGGAAGGGGCCAAAGGCAGCCATTAAAATATGATGAACCACTTTGGGCTGGTGGTTTTGAGCGCAATAAAAACCGACATTCATGAGGCATCCCGCAATTAAGCTGAAGGTTAAAAATCGCTGTGCCCAAGGGAATTGTCCCATACGTATCTCTTCTCAGTTCCTAACTTACCGTGGGGAACGTATCGGCGATGAGATAACGTCGCTTGAAAGAATAGAAAAAATCGTTACAAATTTATATACAATTAAGATATATTAAAAAATAATTAAATCTGAAAAATGCTTTAGAAGCCTGAAAAAATCAGGGTTTGAAGACGGTTAAAATTGAACCCCAATTTACACTAAAAGCTGTTCAATAAATTGCGCCGTAATGGCGTCCCCTTCTGTAAAACCAGAGGCCAATTGGCTTAAAACAGTTTTCCGCTCCTCCCGGTGGGTTAATGGATGAACATTAACCTCTACTTTATCCTGATGGAGGTGCTTTTGAACATGTAAATGCCATTGGGCCTTGGCTGCCACAATAGGCTGATGGGTCACCACAATAATCTGACAATGATGTTGGAGGGCACATAATTTTTCCGCAACGGTTCTTACGGCTAAGCCACTCATTCCGGTGTCAATTTCATCTAAAACCAGGGTGGTTAAGGAATCAGCATGAGCTGTTTGGATTTTTAATGCCAGCATCAGTCTGGCCAGTTCGCCGCCGCTAGCAACCTGAGAAAGGGGTTTTAAGGGTTCGCCGGGATTGGCTGAGAATAAAAATGTAATTTGATCTTGGCCATTTTCAGTGGCTGGGCTGGGGATTATTTGAATTTGAAATTGGGCTGCTGGCAGCATGAGGGTTTTGAGTTCTTCAGAAATGGTTTCTTCTAAGGACTGTGCCAGTTTTTGCCGTAGTTCGGATAAGGCGAGGCAAAGCTGGGTATAGCGGCTTTCTTCGTTTTGGCATTGGGTTTCAAGCTGGGTTAAATAAATGTCATTTTGTTGCAAGGCTTCAAGCTGCGCTTCGAGAGAAACGGCGGTTTTTAAAACAGACTCCAGAGATCCCCCATATTTTCGCTTGAGTTTTTCCAAGGTATCGAGGCGATCCACAATTTCTTGCATTCTTTCAGGGCGGCTGTCTAGGGAGGATTCATAGTGTGAAAACTCATGCGCAATGCTTCTCAGTTGCTCTTGAATCTCAGCCATGCTTTCGTACCAACGGTTGAGTTGGGGATCCAAGGCTGTTCCATGACTTAATGTTTTTTGAATCTGCCCCAAAAGTTTAAAAACAGAGGGTGTCTCGCCGTGATCGTCTCCCTGGAGAACGTAATTGGATGCTAAAACCGCCTGACGCAAAGTCTCACAATGGGTTAGCCTTTCTCGCTCTTTTTGAAGGCCTTCATCTTCATCTGGGGCCATCAGTTCCGCTTGAGCAATTTCTTGGATTTGGAAGGTGAGAAAATCAATTTGACGCTCCTGATCCTGTTGTTGTTGCCTAAGGGCGTTCATTTCGGCTTTTAATTTCTGAAGTCCCCGAAAGGTTTGGCGAATTTCTTGGCGAAGTTTTAATAAGGGATCTCCGCCTAAATTGTCCAGCAAGTCTCGTTGACGGGCTGTGGAAAAAAGATCATGAAGATCATGCTGGCCATAAATTTCCATCACCAAGGTGCCTAATCGGGCCATCAGATCCAAAGGAACTTGGCATCCGTTCACCCGACACCGACTGCTGGAAAGTGAAAACTCCCGACCCAACACCAATTCGTTTTCTTCAGGTAACAGTTCAACGCCTGCTTCCTGAAGAAGTGCTTCAATCTGTTGCCGGTTATGAATCCGACTCAAGTCAAACGTGATTTCAATGCGCCCTCGGCTGGTGCCATGACGCAACAAGTCTTTTGGACTGGTTCGTTTATCAAATACCCGATGAATCGCCTCTAGGATTAAGCTTTTCCCTGACCCCGTTTCGCCCGTCAGCACATTAAGTCCCCCCTGAAACTCCAGATCCAGGGTTTCGATAATGGCAATATTTTGCAGGGTCAACCGGATTAACATAACTCTATTCTAGTACAGAACCTCTCTTCTTGGGTAATTCCTGATGAAGCGGCGTTTACATTTGAGGCATCTTGCCTCATTTTTTGAAAAAGGCGCTTCTGCATAAACGGAATACAGCAGTTGGTCCATAGTCACAGAGCGCTTTTCCGTGTTACTATAGAAAAAACGATGTTCATGAGTGGAGTGCTTTGGAAAAATGAGTGATACAGTGACCTTTGGCCAAGATTCAGCCCCCTATGCCCCGACAGAAATTCCGTTTAATTTGTATAAGCAGGCTGCCCCTTTAAAAGTAAAAGTGGTAGAAAATAGAAGGCTGACGGGAGATAGCTCTCCCAATGATGTGCATCACATTGTTTTTCAATTCGCCAAAACAGATTACCGCTACTTGGATGGTCAAAGTGCAGGGATTGTTCCCCCTGGAACCGATCCGGCGGGTAAACCTCATAAAATTCGTCTTTATTCCATTGCATCTCCTGGGGATGGCGATCAAGGGGATGGTACAAGCCTGAGTTTATGTGTAAAACGGGTTGTGTATAACGATCCCGAAACGGGTGAAGAGCGCCGAGGGGTTTGTTCTAATTATTTGTGTGATCTCAACGTGGGTGATGAGGTAGCGGTGACGGGTCCTGCGGGGAAAGCCTTTTTATTACCCGAAGTCAAAGATGCCAATATTGTCATGATTGCCACTGGTACCGGTATTGCACCCTTTCGGGCTTTTTTACGGACCCGATATCAACAACGGGTTGCCGATAAAGGCCAAACATGGTTGTTTTTTGGCGTACAGCATTACTCTGATTATCTCTATGCGGAAGAGCTGGAAAGCTATGAAAAATATGAAGACTATCACTTGGTAACGGCCTTTAGCCGGGAACAAAAGACTGCTGATGGCGATAAAATGTATGTGCAAAATCGGCTAACCGAGCATCGGCAAGCGTTAATGGATCTGTTATTACAGCCCAATACCTATGTCTATATTTGTGGTCTTCGGGGTATGGAGAATGGCATTTTAGAAGCCCTAACCGCTGCCGCTCGTGAGAGAGGTCTCGACTGGAACGAGCTTCTTGCAAAATATAATGCTGAAAAACGTTGGCGAGTTGAAGTTTATTAATTTCTTTCATAAAGATCAAAAGCATAGACTTTTCATAATTTTGAGTGACCAACTCAAGATTTGTTTTGCTGGATGAAGTCGTGATAGCATGACCTCCATTCTAAAACCCTAAGGGGACAATGGTGTAAGGTGTGTTGAAGGAGGTTTGAAATGGTTATCCGCATTAATGCAAACAGGGGAATCCAAAGTACTTTAAAACAACCGAGGTCTTTCACTCAAAATCGGTTATCCTCTAATCCACAACCCACGGGTGACTCTGTTCGGTTTTCGGGCCAGCCCATTCGATGGGTTCGTAAAGTTCGGAAAGCCTCCTTTGAGAAATCCCAAGAGGTTCTAGCGCTTCAGTCAGAGCTAAAAGAGATTGCCAACGCAGACTACGGCAATATTAAAGGGATTCAGATTATTCGGAGCCTCGTTGAGCTGATTGATGCGCAATTTAAAGATGCAGATAAAGCGTTACAAAACTATCAAAAAGCGTTAATGGTGTATCATCACCAAAATCTATTGAAAAGATTTTTTATGAAGAAGCCACAACAGCCCTTAAGCCCATTACGAGTTGATCATACTGATTGGGCGCTTCAACTGCGTAAACAAGTGGATTATGAGGGGAATGGGTCTATACTGTTTGTTTTGCCTTGGGAGGATAGGAAAAAGCTTCCCCCTCGTTTTGCAAAAGATCCATTTTTTCAAAAACTCATGGCGGACAATGGTGGAAAAATGCCAGCAGTGGGAATGCCGATTTCTATTGATAGCCATCTAAGTTCCATCGGTATCATTGAGCATGGCACCAGTGCTCAAGGTGAAGGAGGGAACAGTGCTGACTACATTACACCTATTGGCTATTTGGCGATGAAATTACTTTTACAAAACCACGCCCCTGAAGCGGAGCCATTATCAACTATCAATGCTGAGTAACAGACAGCTTATTGATTGGATTCAATATCGTCGCCAAAGCGAAATTTAAAATCAGACGGCTTAATATCTTGAATAAACTCGCGAAACTCCTCTGCTTCAGCTTCATCACGGGCTTGATCAGTGGAAATTGTGCCATCTGCAACCACATTGGCGGTTGCAAAAATGGTAGCCTCTGCCCTTAGTGCCAAGGCAATTGCATCAGAGGGACGAGAATCAACAATACTTTCTGTACCAGCCGGATCCTCAATATAAATGCTGGCGTAGTAGGTATCAGAATTCAGATCATTAATTTCAATGCGGGTTACGCGATAACCCAACTGGGTGAGCATATTAAACATTAAGTCGTGGGTCATTGGGCGGGCGGACTTAATGTTTTCCAGTTGCCGAATAATTGCGCTGGCTTCTGCCGTTCCAATCCAGATGGGGAGCGCTCGACGGTTTTCAGCATCATTTAAAACAACAATTGGGGTGCCTGTCCTTGTGTCCAGGGCAATTCCCATTACAAATAATTCAATCATTGACAAGGGACGGAATCAAAACCTCTTTTTTACATACATCAAAATCATATCAAAAAAGACATGATCATTATAGCTTATACCTTATCGGTTCTAAAGGGTTTTTCATCGGCTAGGTGAGGGATTTCATTTTACAGAATAATGCGGTGTCTGAAAAACGCCCATACGATTGTCGAATGGATAAAACCGAAAAATTGCGCGGCCAATGACACGGTTCTCAGGCATAAATCCCCAATACCTACTGTCTGCACTGTGATTTCTGTTGTCTCCCATCATGAAATAGCTATGAGGCGGCACTTGGATGGGGCCGCAATAATCAATAAAGGTACAAATTTGGGAAACCCCAGTTTTATAAGGCTCTTTTAAAAGATGCCCATCAATAAAAACGCCTTGGCCTGGTTTTACCTCAAGTGTATCTCCCGGTAACCCAATAACTCGCTTGATGTAAGCGGTATCAATCCGGCTGTCTTTGTTGTAAACAATGCCTGAAAAACCTGTTAACCGAAGAAACACATTCCACGGATCATGCGGCAGGGTTGATTCGGGTGGGGGTGGATAAAATACCATGATATCGCCACGATGGATGGGGCGAAACCAATGGGATACCTTTTCAACTGCCAATCGATCACCCACATGCAATGTGGGTAGCATAGATTCGGAGGGAATGAGTCGAAACTCCCCAAACCCCTGCTTAATCACAATCAATAAAAAAATGACAACTGCAACAACTTCTAAGGTTTCACGAATGCAATAAAAAACAATCCGAAGCGGCGATTTTGCTTCCACCTGAGGAATGGCTTTTTCAAGCTTCTCTCGATTGAGTCCGGCTTGGGATAAAACCGCTTTCACGCATGGGTCCGGTGAATCAGAAAGTGCAAACAAGACATGCTCTATCTGTACTTTTACTTTTTTAGGGGGTGTTTCTTCTTTTGAAGCAGCCTCTAATGCAAATTGCGTTGCCTTTGCCGTAATCGTTTCAGGCTCATGATAATCTTGAAAGCCTTTTTGGTTTACCTTATAAGCTTGAAAGAGCTTCTTGGGTGGAACCCCAGCAGTTTTGAGCAGGGCATCCAGATGGGTAAAAAGCCGGTTGATTTCGGAGAGGCCCGCTAGAAAATAGCGATCGGTCACCACAGCGCTTTTATCTTTTGCAGCGGCCTTTTTGGCGTAGTGAAGAATATCTTGAACATCTTCACTCAATTGGGTTGAAAGTTGTGGCTGTGTATTGGTCATTATTTGGAAAAGTACCATAAACCGACGGTGTTTTTAAGACAAGAAACGCTAAACGTGTTTAACGATATTATCCCCTTTTTGTCGTGCATTCTCCACTGCAGATTCTGCAGCGGCAATAAATTCTGAAGCGTTATTGATGGAATCATTGAGTTCTACAAGGCCAATACTTAAATTGAAAGAGATTTTTGAATCTTTCCAGGTCAGCGGATTGCTTGAAACCCACTTTTGGATTCGTTTGAGGGCATGCATGGTATCTTTTGCAGAGGTATTCGGGAACAGCCCCAAAATGCTGCGTCCTCCTGCACGTGCTAGGTAGTCAATGCTTCTAACATTCTGTTGCACATGTTGTGCTAAGGTCTTAACCGCTTCATCTCCCATTGCATGACCCCACTGGGTATTTAATTCCCGGAAATCATTGATGCTGATCATCACCAGGGTGAGGGGCGTTTGATGCCGTTTGGATTGGCGAACCTCCCGATCAAGAGACCAGCTAAAATGCTGGTGTGTATAAAGTCCTGTTAACGGGTCGGAGATAGAGAGCATCTCCGCTTCTGTATAGTAATGCCTTAGCCGCATTAAAGTGCTTATTTCCTGGAGCAGCAAAGAAAAGGGAAAGATGATATCGTAATTGACTTTTTGTTTATTTAAGAAGACAACGGCGCCAACAAGGGTGTTTTCGATGAAAAAGGGGTAAAGATAATGATGTTTGAGGCTAGATGTTTTTACAGGTGTATCGGGAGAAATGTTGGAAGAGATGGTTTCATAGCGATAGGGACGAATTTCCAGAGCAGGATCGTTTGATTGCTTTTTGAGCTCCTCAAAAACCTGGTCTGTCCACTCTTGGAGTTGTTGATCTTTCATTGCCACCTGATCGGTCAGATGATACGTGATTAAACGGGTATCCCGTGTTTTATCGTTAAAGAAAATCCCAGCTGCGTCGTAATCCAAAACAGTTTCCATGAGGCTAAAAAGCATATGATGCAGAATATTTTTTGAGGGGGCGAGGTCGAAAAGCTTTTGGAAGGCATTCATTAAAGTGGTTTCTGTAATGGATTGATCAAGGAGCTGAACCAACCGATTTAAGGGTTCAACCTGTACGGCGTCTTGTTGCAGGAGTCGAATTTGTTGTTGTTCTGAAGCATCAAGTCCCTTAAACAGGTTCAGGAGCATTTTGATTTCCGTACAAAAAGCCGTGTTGATTTTTTTCTCTTCCAAAAAGGCGTCTGCAATCAGGGTCAGTTCACCCAATCTGTCATATTCTTTTTTTAAGGCTTTGGTAATAAGCATGAGGGGTAGCTTGCGGAGGGCTGGATCATGCTTTAAAACCCGACAAATCTGCAATCCGCTGATATCGGGCAAAGTGCTATCCACAATAATCAAGCGAGGGGGGTGATGATAAATTTGAGTGAGGCCATTGCTCCCTGCTTCAGCAATTTCCAGAGCCAACTCTTGAAAATCAGAGGTCATCAGGGCCGATATTTTTTGAATCAGGCTCTTTTGTGTGCTGATGAGAAGAACCTTATTATCAGTTTGATTTGGTGAAGACAATCGTTTTATCTTTCTAGCAGTACCCTGCACACCATTATAATGGAAATAATGGCATTGGAGGATATTTTTACAGGGCGCTTTTTTGTATCTGGAGAAATCTTGTTTTAGACCTTTTGGGGCCATTGTTGGGTTGAGAAAATCAGGGATTGATTTTATGCAAAGACTTTTATCAACTCAATTTTTATGACATCTGATCGATAATGAAAATAAGGAGTGAAAAAGATCCCTTTTGATATGAGCACGTTTATTGATTCTTCAGATAGCCAGAATATTGCGTTACAAGGGCAAGGTGCTTTACCTCCTGGTGCTGCAACCGAAGCGTTACAAAAAGGCATGGTGCTTCGGTTTAAAAAAGAGATTCCCCAAGCCACTGATGTTGTTGAAAAGGCGTTTCGTCTTTTTCAACAACAGAAAAATGTCCTGGGGATTACTTGTGCCATGATTGAATTGGCTTGGTTGTATGGCTCAACCCAAGAGCGGGCCAGGAGCGAAAAAATGTTTCGAGATGCCGAAGGGCTTTTAGAGACCCATGGCTCCTTAACCGGCATGAATGAAGCCCGATCCAGGCTTTTGCACTATCGAGGGTTACTGCTTTATCAGGCAGAGCAATTTGGACCGGCTTTGAAATATTTTAAACAGGGCCTCACTTTTTGTGATCCCCAAGGGCTTGAAGCCGCAAAGCTTTATGATAGCCTGGGGGTGCATTATGAGCGGACGGGTGATTTTCATCGGGCGATTCGATACCTAAAATCGGCGCTTCTCATTAAAACTCACCTCAAAGAGCCCATTCATGAAATTGCTGTGACGTGCCAAATTTTAGGCCGACTTCATTTGCTGTACGAAGATTTTGAACTGGCGTACCAACATTTGCAGCGTTCATTAGAGATTTGTGCGGCTTTAAAAGATGAAAAACGAAAAGCTTCTTTGAAAAACGAGTTGATTCGTCTATTTTTACGTTGCGGTAAAGAGGATGAAGCAGTCACTTTAATCGAAGAGGCTCGGCAGGAATGTAAAAATCGCCATCTTAAAATTCAATATAGTATGACGTGCTTTTATGAGGTGTATTTACTCTATCGCCGTCGGGAATTTGAAAAAGCCATGAAAGTGCTGGAAAAAGAGGTATTGCCCGTTTTTCAAAAACTACAGTTTAAGAAGGGCCTGGCCATGTCCAAACGGTTACAGGCTTGGGTAGAGTTTGCCATTGATCCCCAGAATACAACAAAGCCCGTTGAGCTGATTGGTGAGGCCATTGAACTGTTTCGTTGGGAGCATATGATTGATGAGGTTGCAAAATCGCATTTTGAGCTGGGTAAATTTTATCAGGAGATCGGAAACGAAAAACTTGCCTTGGCCAGCTTTTTAGATGCCTTGCGGATGGCTGAGGAAAATGGCTTGTTCTACCTGATGCCCTATATTGAAGATGAGATTTTTAGAACCCACGAGATTCCTTGGGAGGAGATTGTTAATAAACGAACCAAGCACGAGCGGATTTTTGAAAAACGCCATTCTCTGCTGGAGGCCTTAACGGAGCTCATGGAAAGTCGAGATTCCGAACAACCGGATGCGGCATTAGAACATATGCATGGTCAGGGCCTTCCCTTCTTGGTGTCATTGCTGAAAGTGGGGCAAGCCATGGCAGCCGAGCGTGATTTGGATAAATTGTTACAACTCATTCGGGAAGAAACCGAGCGAGCCCTTCATGCCGATCGTTGTACGGTATTTTTATATGATGCCGAAACCAATGAGCTTTGGTCTCGGCTGGCATCTGGATTGGATAAAACCGAAGAAATCCGCTTTCCGGCGCATCAGGGTCTTGCAGGCTATGTGGTCAAAACTGGCGAGATCTTGAATGTTCAAAATGCTTACGAAGACCCCCGATTTAATCCGGAAGTGGATCGCCAAACCGGTTATAAAACCACAAGTATGCTATGCCTGCCAATGCGGAACCGAAAAGGAGACATTATTGGGGTTTTTCAGGTGTTGAACAAGAAAAACGCCATCTTTGGACGTAGTGATGAAGAGCTGCTGGTGGCCATTGCCTCTAGTGCAGGGATTGCCCTTGAAAATGCACAACTTTATCGAGAATTGAAAGTAACCTTTGAAAGCTTTGTGAAAACCCTTTCAACCACTATTGATGCCAGAGACCCGATTACAGCAGGCCACTCAGAAAGGGTGATGGAATATGCCGTCTTGATTGGTGAGAAAATGCATCTTTCAGATCAAGAGATGGAAGCCTTAAGATATGCTGCTTTGCTTCATGACATTGGTAAAATTGGGGTAAAAGAAGAGGTTTTGGTGAAAGAGGGCCGTTTAACCGAAAATGAATACCGGCATATCCAACAACACGTGCAGTACACCCATGACATTTTGAAAAACATTCATTTTGAAAAGCATTTGGCCGATATTCCCGATATTGCAGCGGCGCACCATGAAAAAATTGATGGTAGCGGCTATTTTCGTAATCTGAAGGGGGAACATATTCCCTTAGGCGGCAGAATATTAGCCGTTGCTGATGTTTTTGACGCTATCACCTCAAAGCGTCAGTATCGAAGCAGAATGCCCTTTGATCGGGTGATGAAGATCCTTCGGTTGGAATCAGAACGCCATTTTGATGGCGATGTGGTGGATACCTTCTTAGAAGCCAGCCTCAAAGATTTGGCTCGAATTCTCTGTATGGATCGGAATTTAAAAGTGCCTGAAAAAGAGATTCAGCGGGCTTTGAGCAACATTGCTGAATCTGTGACCATTCGAGACTATTTAGAAAGCCTGCAAAAAGAGAAACCGAGCCGAGAAGAAGGGCTATTACACCAATATTTTAACCAGCTTTATCACTTCAATGAAATTTCGGATCTCGATTAACGGGTTATGGGCCATTCATTGGGAAAAATATGTTCTCATGAATGAACTGTGTTACGCTATTAGCGCTAGGAGAGAATGAATCCAGATTGTTTTTGGGATGACATTACATGAGCGCGGATAATCAACAGCCCCCGGTAATCCACCATGACGCCATGACCTTTACAGAGCATTTAGCCGAGTTGCGTCGCCGGATTATTTTTTGTGTGGTGACCGTTGTGGTTCTCTCCATGGTCACTTTTATGTATGCAGATCCCATTATTCACGTACTACAGGTCTTGGTCCCGCCAAAAACCGTTTTTGTGCAGCTTTCTCCAGGAGAAGTGTTTCTGGCAAGCTTCAAACTTTCGGTATTTGCTGGGATTGGGCTATCTTTGCCGGTGATTTTGTATCATATTTTTCGCTTTGTCTCCCCCGGGCTTGAGCCCAAAGAAAAACGTTATATTCTGCCCATGCTGGTTTTGGGGTTTATATTGTTTGTGGTGGGTGTTTTGGTGGGGTATTACGGAATTTTACCCTTTATGTTGGATTTTCTGCTGGGGTATGGGCAATCGGTGGCCCAAAACCAACTGAGTATTGCTTCTTTTCTTAACTTTTGTGTGGGCTTTCTCTTTGCCTCTGGCTTACTATTCCAAATTCCGTTGTTTTTGCTGTTGATTTCATTTACGGGGCTAATTAATTCAACAAAGCTCCTCAAACAGTGGAAATGGGCCATTGTGATGAGCTTTTTCCTGGCGGCTGTGGCAACCCCTTCGGTTGATCCCTTTTCACAAACGGTGATGGCCGTATGTTTAGTGGCGCTGTATGGGTTTAGTATTTTGCTGATGAAGGTCTTTGGCCATTAAAGCATAGCGTTTACACTTCAATATCTAGATACTGGGTTGCTTTTCCTAAATATTCAGAGACAAGAAATCGATCCAGCCCCGTTGCTGTTTCGTTGATATTGGGGATGTTTAAGGCATAGGCATCGCACCAATTGTAGATTTGAGGCGTGGGAGCCGTTTCAAAATCTTCTCTCTTATCAAAACGGAGAGGATTACGGGTTTGGGTTTTTGCAATGGTCTCCATGGCTTTTAAGTTTCGTTGTTGTCGTCTTAAGCTGTCACGACCAAACTGATCAAACTCGGGGCCATCCACAATGAGCATCTGATCCCACCACAGAGAGGGAATAACTGCTGCATAATATTCTGCTTCCCCTTGATGCTGTGTTTCTAACTGTTTTAGGTGGGCATTAATGCCTTCTTGAAATTTTGCCACGGCTTGCTGCGTAATTGCCCGATCAAAAGAACGCGGCGCGTTTTTCATGCGAGCAACGGTGATAGCCCCAAATCGAAGCGGATTTATCATGGTGTGTTCTCCCCTGAAGTGGTTCGTAAAGTCTATTGATAAGGGTAGACCGAAATGAAATTGAATGTAAATAATTCTTTAAAAACTAACATTGAATGAAAAGTAGTCTGTTTTTATATAAATAACAAACACTTTCTCCTCTCTTCTCGAATATCTCTCTGTTTTCTCGGATCTCGTTAAAAAGATTCAACCCTTCTTTGAGAAAAGAAGGGTTTTTTATTGGATGCGGTTGTTCGAGAAAGCGTGCAAGGGTCATAAAAAACTCCCGACAAGATGTCGAGAGTATCTAACCGTTCCTTTCGGGTTGATAGGAAAAACTTATTTAAGCAGTGCCGCTGCTGGGCTGTTTAAAATGTTATTGGCCAAATCATTGGGGTTGAGGCTACTTAAGTAGTCATTAATCCGCCCAGAGTCTAACATGGATTTAAATTGACTCACTTTATCGGTATTAAAAGCTTCATCTTGGCGAAAAGCGGTGGTGGAATATTTCATCAACTCTTTTTCAGATTGAAAACGGGTTTTGGCATCGCTGGAAATTTCAGCCTGATCAAACAAATTCAGTACGTTACCAGACTGTTGGCTATTAGAAGACTCTTGATTGGTCTGCTCAACTTGTTGATTCTGGTTAATTAAACCTGATTTTAATTCTGAAATCCCGTTATTGTGAGATCCTGAAATTCCATCAACCATAAAATCAAATCCTCTCTCTGTGTATGATTCCCATCATCCGACCACGGCACCCATCAACAACCTGTCTGTGCCTTTTATACATCATCATTATCTTTTGTTTTGCGCAATGCATCAACTGACTAAAGGATCAATTCTCAATCTCCATCTTTTGGCGGAGATCCATGGGTCAATCGGTTTAAACCGATTGAGATCATCGAACTGTGTTTTGGAGTCGTCTGGGGAGGTTGCTTGTGTTATGGTAGGTCATACGGTTTTTGATAGGACAGAAAGGTTTGGCTCTCCATGCAAGAAATTCATGTTGCTCACAGCCCCGATAGTGATGATGCGTTTATGTTTTGGGCCTTAGCCCATGACTTAGTGGATACGGAAGGTTTGAAGTTTATTCATCATTTAGATGATATCCAAACCTTAAACGAAGCTGCCAAAGTGGGTCAATATGAACTAACGGCCATTTCGTATTATGCGTATCCCTTTATTCAAGATAAATATGCACTCTTAGCCTGTGGCTCCAGTATTGGGGATAAGTATGGTCCAGTGGTGATTGCCAAAACACCCTTGAAAAAAGAAGATTTGGCTGGAAAAACCATTGCCATCCCCGGTGAAATGACCACTGCCTATCTGGCTTTAAAAGTTTGGTACCCTGAGGCCAAAACCGAGGTGGTGCCTTTCAATCAAATTATGGACAAAGTTGCTGATGGAACCTATGTGGCTGGACTCATTATCCATGAAGGCCAGTTGACCTACCGAGAAAAGGGCTTTCATAAAGTGGTGGATTTGGGCGAATGGTGGTTTCAAGAATGTAGTTTACCATTACCCTTAGGGGGAAATGCCGTTCGGCGGGACTTAGGGCCTGAAACCTGCCAAAAAATTGCACGGGTCTTAAAACGCAGCATTCAGCATGGTCTCGAACATCGAGAAGAAGCCTTGGCGTATGCAAAATCATTTGCCAAAGACTTGGATGAATCTTTGCTCGATCGGTTTGTGGGCATGTATGTAAATGATATGACGCTGAATGTCGATTTAGAAATTCAAAAAGCTGTTCGACTGCTGCTTTTTAGAGGATACGGAATTGGCCTTCTGTCAGAAAAACCAGAAATTGTGTTTATTGGCGCAGATGAGTCCTCTGAAAACATCGACAGTTGCGTTTTATCTGAGTTCCGATAAATCGTATTTCGATAACTGGCATCACTACACTCAGTGCTAAAGGTTTTTCAACTTCTCCTGAAGCACCTCTGGGAAGCGGCGGTACATTTTGCCTTGGCTATTAATCATCACAATGTCGGTTCGGGCTTCTACAATGAGTTTTTCACTGTGCAGATCCCGAACTTCCTGAAAGAAGATAATCTTTGGGCTATCCAGACGGGCCCATGTGGTTAGTCGCAACACATCTCCAAAGCGGGCGGGTGATTTAAACCGAATGTTCTGCTCAGTTACGGGGAAGATAATGTCATGCTCATCTGACATTTGCTTCATATCAACATCTAAAGTCTTAAATAAGTTGACTCGTCCCATTTCCAGCCATTTGGTGTAGGACCCATGCCAGACTACCCCATAACAATCGGTATCAAAAATATGGACATCGTAGTTAAAACTATATTCTTTCATGGTGACTCACGACAAACTGTGACGTTCCACTCCCTCTAAAGATATATGTAAAAATGTAATGAATAATCAATAATTTTGCAAAATTTTTTGGAAAAGCGCTATACTAAAATAAGAGATACGAGGTGTGGAAATCAGACTCATGGATGGTTTTAGTATTATACAAAACTTTTTTACAAGAATGCGTTGCAATTTTTGTTCTTCGCACTTGGAACCTGAGGGTATTGAGCTGATTCGCCACGATAAAGGGGTGTATGTCGTGAATGTTCATTGCACACACTGTAGTCGCCAAATGGGGATCGCCTTGGTGGGCTTAGAAGGATCTGAATTAACATCTCGCTCCAATGAACAGTACGAAGATCCCGAATTAACGCCGGATGAGCTTGAGCGTTTATCTATCTTTGAGCCTATTGGGTATGATGATGTTTTAGACGCCCATGAGTTCTTTAACAACTTGGATGAGAATTGGCAGAAGTATGTGCCTGAAGAAATGCGTCAATTGGAAATAGAGCCTGAACCGGAATCTGAGTTGGCTTAAGCACTTCAGTTGCACCTTCATTTCGATCAACCAACGCAATAAGTTGGACAATTTCAATATCGGATGAAAAATAATGAACGGCCTCAATAGCCTTTAAAAAAGATTGACCGGTGGTCATAACATCTTCAATTAAAACAACCCGATTCCCGGGCTGAAGATGCCCTTCAATTTGGCGTCCCATGCCATGGGCCTTTGCTTCTTTTCGGATGAGAAAGCCATTGAGTGGATTTCCTTTGAGCGCACTGGTGAGGCTGATGGCCGTAACAATGGGATCGGCTCCCATGGTCATGCCGCCAACGGCATCAACATTTAAAGGTGCAATCCAATCATATAGAATTTCGCCAATCACTTTGGCTCCTTCGGCCGATAATGTGGTCATGCGGCCATCTAAGTAGTAGCTTGATTTTTTGCCCGATGACAGGGTAAATTCTCCCTGTTGAAAGGAATGTTCCAGAAGGAGTTTAAAGAGGGCCTCTTTCAGGGTTTGGGTGTGTTGGCTCATGAGAGATAATCCTTTAAGGCTTCTTGTTTTTGACGGATCCGTTGGCGGCTTTCTTCTGATAATTCACTTGCTGCCGATTCAGCTTGTTGATAATATCGAGCAGCTTCTTCCCAGGATTGAGCAGTTTCGGCCAAATGCCCTAGGTGCAAGCAAACAGACGCTAAATTGGTTTTATTAGAAGCACCTTTTGCAAATTCATAGGCCTCAGTGGCGTATTGTTTTGCATCTGGGAGTATGTGTTGGGCTTCACAAATCTTGGAAAGTTGGATCAAGGATCGCAGAATGTCTTTTTCAATTCCGTTTTGTTTATCATAAACCAAACACTCTTGTAGGGTTTTCTTGGCTTCTTCAAACTGAGCATGTTCGAAATAAAGGCTGGCCAGGTTATACAATGTTGCCGCGCACGTATAATTATCATGAATTGCTGAGCTAACTTCAAAACTTTGCCGATAATAACGGGTTGCTTCGTCGATTTCTCCGGAATCATCCAATGTTAAGGCTAACCGAAAGAGCACTTCTGCTTTAAAAGGGGTATCAATGGTCTGAAACGACAAGCTTTTTTTATAAAAATATTGTGCTTTTTCGAGTTCTTTACGGTAAAAATAAATTTCAGCCATGTCCCAATAGGTCTGAGGCAAAACTTCTTGCTCTTTTGCGCTTTTATTGCCCTTTTCATAAAGGTGTTCTACCTCTCTTAAATGCCGTAAGGCTTTGTTGTGCTGGAAATGTTCTCGATAAGAATGTCCTAAAGTACTATAAATAGCCGCTTGTAGGATGGTATCAGAGATGTCTTCGGCATACTCTAAGGCTTTGATTAAGCAAGCTTCCCCATTTTCAGAAAGCCCTTTTTGGATCCGATATCGGCCAAGTTGAAGGAGTTCTTCTGCAATTTTCTTGCGATCATGTTGGGTAATCGCGTAACTTAACCGGTTTTGAATTTCCTGCTCTTCGAGATCTAGGGAAGGCGCTTCTTCTAAATCCGATAAAATTTCCGTTTCCGCTTCTGGTATATCAAAAACCGCTTCTGGCTTTGTATCAAGAGGGAGTTCTAGGTGGGATTGTATATAAGGATTGGTAGATGATGAAGTATGATGGCTTGTTCGTGTAATCAATTGGGCCAATTTCTCTAAATCTTCATCGGTAAGCCTTACGGTTGGGGTGTTTAAAGTGGCAGAAGGCTCAATTTGGATGGAGATGGGGACGGTGGAGGATACAGAATCCGATTTCCCTTTTTTGTGGCTGCTGCCAACGGACTGGGTGATTTCATATGCCCCTGAAACTTCATCCTCTTCTGATGTCTCCAAGTTGGGCCACGGAATACTTTTTTCTGAAGACAGTTCACTAAAATGCTGGGGGGCAGTGTGCTGCATGTATAGGTAGCGCTCAGGTGTACTCATTCCATCACTTGCCTGAGGATGAATGGAATCAAGGGTAAAAGGCTCTGAAGAAACTGGCGAGGATCTACGCCGTTTGCTGTGGGTAAAGTGATATTGGGCCTCTGCGGCAAGATGTAGGGTGCGGGTCTGGTAAATTCGGTCGATAATATGCTTATTTTTTTCGGCGAGATAAAACTGATGCAGACGTTCATGGGTTTGAATCCGTTCTTCTTCTGGGATCGTTTGAACGATATCTTCTTGCACCAATTCAAAAAGTTGATAATACGCTTCAATGGTATCATTCTCTCCATGGTTTTCTGGTCGGTGTCTTAACTTTTCCAATACCATTTGCGGGGGATATACTTTTTTAAAGAGAAGCCGGAGTATTGATTTGTTTATTTGCTTAAAATCAAAGGTTTTTAAGGTGGGATTACAGTAGCGAACAATTACTTGAAGCCCAGAAGGGGTTGCCCCATGGCGAATGAGTGCTAAAATTCTTAAAACCTTTTTCTCGATATCAGAAAGGTGGGGGTACAGAAAGGAAAGCAACACTTTTTCTGGATTATCAGGGGCTTGGCTAAGGGTTTCAAACCATAAAGGCGTGTTCGCATGACGCTCAAAAAGCGTGGCGAACAAAAAGAGGAGGTAGGGTTCGCCGTGAAAAAAAGGGACCAGTTCTGTGATGTTTTGAGATTTTGTTGCGTCATGGTGAAAAAGCTGTTTTACCAAAGCCTCACTTTGTATCGTGTTGAAGGGCTCTAAGGGTAAATGGTAAACGGCTTCGGCAGCCGGGTTCATATCCGATAGGGGTAGGGTTTTGCCTGAGAGAATGAGTTTGACGTTGGGAAAGGAGAGTAAAAAGTTAAAGGCTTCTTTGAGTTCTCTAGAACGAACCGTTTGATCGGGTGTGACGAGATGCTCGATGTTATCAATGGCAATTAAAATGGGAAAATTGGCCGTTTGATTTAACAGCTGTTCCAATATTTCAATAGGATCCGAATCTTTGGGAACATCTTTCGGAGTTTCCTCTAAACTTCGGCAGATGTAGGTGAGATATTCGACCAAAAATCGGACTACCTCATCAAAATCGGTATGTTTAGAGACATCGAACCAAAGAAGTTGTGCCTTGCTGCCATCCATCATTTCAGAAAGGGCTCGGATAAAGCTGGTTTTACCACGTCCAGGCGGTCCAGAAATGAGAAGCAATTTGGTGTCTGGGCTATTAAGCGTTTGTATACAATCAACCAGTTCTTCGTGGCGATTGGTGAAAACCAACGGTTCATAGCGAATCGCCCGACGGGTAACATTAAGGGGTGAAAGGGTATTGCGTCTATCATGCATGCGATAAGCTTTACTCTGCTGCCGTTTGGCAACAAATTCATGGCGGATTAACCGCTCTACAATGTGGGGTTGGATAAAAAACAGATTGTTTGAAGCCATCTTCTTCTGTTGGTTGGGGATGAATGGGTATCCAATGTATCGGCGGGATAATTCATTTCTGTAAATGTTGGATTCCGATACAATGATTGTACTATGGAACTCACAAGTTATTGGCAGGTCCTCCAGGAATCTGCATCCACTTTTTTAGACATATCTCTTGATGCGCATCAGATGCAGCAATTTCAAACCCTGTATAATCTACTTATTCAGGAAAATAAAACTATTAATTTAACCCGCATTACCACGTTAGCGGATTTTGGAACGCTACATCTCCTGGATTCTTTAACCCTGGTGCCTTTTTTAAAAGCGTTACCATCATCCTTTATGTTGATGGATATTGGAAGCGGTGCTGGCTTTCCAGCATTACCCTTGGCTATTGTTTTTCCTCCGGCCCGTATCATCGCGGTAGAGTCGGCTCAAAAAAAAGCCCGGTTTATTACTCAGGCTGCTGAAGCCTTAGAGCTTGCAGGTGTTTCGGTGTTAGCAGAACGAAGTGAAACCCTGGCTCATGAACCCAAATATCGTGAACAATGTGATGTAGTAACAGCCAGAGCCGTGGCTTCGTTAAATGTTTTGGTGGAACTGTGTTTGCCTTTTTTGAAAACGGGAGGCACTTTTTATGCCATGAAAACCCATACTTCACTGGAAACAGAAATTCCTTTGGCACAGCATGCCATTCACGAGATGGGAGGGAAGGTCTCAAAGATTGAACCTATTACGCTGCCGGAATTGAAAAACCATGCACTGGCCGTGATTCAAAAAGTTAAATCTACGCCTGCAAAGTATCCTCGGCAGCCAGGGATTCCTGCAAAACGGCCATTGTAACAAGGTGTAACGGGAAAGCGATGGCTCCAATAAACAACTATCGTTTTTACTTTATTTTTTACGTATAATACGAACACTCTATTGAGATTAAAGCAAGGTGGATGAGTTTTGATTGAAATGCTTGAAAAGACAGAACAATCCTTAACCAGCGGATTCGATATTCACACCATTATGGAAACCCTTCCCCATCGATATCCTTTTTTATTGGTGGATCGTGTTACTGAGATGGAACAAGGAAAATACATTACAGGGTATAAAAATGTTTCGATGAACGAGGCTTTTTTTCAAGGTCACTTCCCGAATATGCCCTTAATGCCTGGCGTTTTGATTATTGAATCCCTGGCACAACTGGGGAGTATTTTAGTAAGCTATCTGCCTGAGGGAGAGGGTAAAATAGCCCTATTTGCAGGAATTAATGAGGTTCGTTTTCGCCGCCAGGTTATTCCGGGTGATAAATTGGAGCTACATGTAGAATTACTTAAATTGAAAGGCAGCTTGGGCAAGGCCTATGGGAAAGCAACCGTTGATGGTGAACGGGTTGCGGATGGTGAAATTCTCTTTTTCCTTCAACCTAAAAATGGGGGAACGGTATAGATGACACAACGAATTCATCCCACGGCAATTATTGATCCGTCGGCAATTCTGGAAGATGACGTTGAAGTTGGCCCTTATAGTGTTATTGGTGCCAATGTCCACATTGGGGAACAGACAATTTTAGGCCCCCATGTGGTGCTGGAAGACAGAACGATTTTAGGGAAAAATTGCCGAATTGCAGCAGGTGCTGTTTTAGGAGGAGCTCCTCAGGATTTAGCTTATCAAGGAGAGCTAACTCGGGTTCGGGTGGGTGATAATGCATTGATTCGAGAATATGTCACCTTAAATCGGGCAACCGGTGAAGGCAATGAAACCGTTATCGGGGATAACTGCTTTCTCATGGCATACAGTCATTTAGCACACAATTGTCAAGCCGGAGATCATGTGATTATGGCCAATGCAGTCCAGGTTGCAGGCCATGTTAAGTTAGGGGATTATGCCTTTATCGGTGGTGGGAGTCTCATCCATCAGCATGTAGTGGTGGGCAGAATGGCATTTTTAGGGGGTGCAAGTGGATGTAGTCAAGATTTGCCACCATTTTCAATGAGTGATGGAAAGCCTACAACCATTCGAGGCGTTAACACTGTGGGGCTTCGGCGCCGAGGGCTTAGTTCTGAAGAGCGGCAACGGCTGAAAAAAGCCTTTTTCTATCTTTGGTTTTCGGGGTTAAATCAAACCCACGCGATTCAGGCCATTCGAGATAATTTGGAAATGGATCACTATCTAGAAGAACTCTTGGATTTTGTACTGTCCTCCAAGCGAGGCATTTGCAGCAAGCATCATCGGCCTGGGGAGTCCCCACATAACCAACAAGAGGTCCAAGAGCCAGAATCTATTTTGGTTTAGGAAGGGTTCATGGCAAAGCTTCGGATTGGTGTGGTATTGGCGGCTGGCAAAGGGACCCGGCTTAAGAGTGATTTGCCCAAGGTGCTTCATCCGGTTTTAGGCAAAAGCATGATTCAACGGGTGTTAGAAAGTTTTGTCCCTTTAAAATTAGATCAGGTGATTTTGGTGATTGGTCACCAGGCTCAGCAGGTTGAGGAAGTCATTTCCCACTTGAATTTACCTTTTTCTATTCACTTTGTCGTTCAAGAGCCTCAACTGGGAACAGGTCATGCCATGATGCAGGTTTTAAAGGCTTTGCCTTCTGAAACCCAAGCTGACGTGTTAATTACCTGTGGGGATATGCCGTTGGTTTTGGCCGAACGGTATCAAGAATTGCTTAAACTGTATGACCAAAAGCAGCCTGCGGTGGCCATGGTGACAGTGGCAATGTCTGACCCAACAGGATATGGGCGGGTAGTTCGAGATCAGGAGAATCAATTTCAGCGTATTGTGGAAGAAAAAGATGCCACGTTGGAAGAAAAAAAGATTCCATGGATTAATGCAGGAATTTATACGGTTAACTGGCCTGTTTTTTCAGGGTATTTTGCAAAACTTACTCAAAATAATGCCCAAGGAGAGTTTTATTTAACCGATGTGTTAGGTTTGTTGGCTCAAGACAAAAAACAGGTGATTCCGGTTGTATGGCCTGACCCGGATGAAATTTTAGGCATCAATAGCCGATCCCAATTGTCAGAAGCGTGTGGCATTTTATCCCGATGGACAGCCAAGCGCTTAATGGATCAAGGTGTAAGCATTGTTAATCCTCAAAGCATGACATTGGCGCCTGAAATTCAGGTTGGGGCAGATTCGGTTTTATATCCGGGATGTTACCTGGAAGGGGATGTTGTCATTGGCTTCCATTGTGAAATTGGACCGTACACCACCATGCGGGGAGAAATTGAAGTAAGTGACTTCTGTCGGGTTGTTTATTCCAATCTTGAGCGTCGGGTTGCTATTGGCAAAAATAGTTATGTTGGTCCTTTTGCCCATCTTCGAGATAACGCCATCCTCGGAGAAACGGTTCGGGTGGGGAATTTTGTAGAAGTGAAAGAAACGCAAATTGGTGATCGTTCCAATGCGGCACACCTTTGTTATTTAGGGGATGCGGATGTGGGCGATGATGTGAATATGGGGGCTGGAACGATTGTGGCCAACTATGATCCGATTCGCGATGCAAAACATCGGACTGTGATTGAAAACGGGGTTAAAGTGGGGTGCAACAGCGTTTTGATTGCGCCAGTCACACTGCATCAGCGTTCTTGTATTGCCGCTGGCTCTGTTATTACAGAAGATGTTGAGTCCGGCGATTTAGCCATTGCCCGTGCCCGCCAAACCCAGATTGAGGGTTGGGTTGATAAAACCTCGGCACAACCTGTTAATGAACCTTCGTGAGTTGCCTGTTTTTGCGGCTAGGAAATATGAGACTTTTGGATTAAACGTTCTTCGACGGCGTCAATCAATGGTTTATAAAGGGTTTGTTTTGAAAAGGGCAGGCCAAATTCATGGACCAGGCTAAAGGCAATTTTACTTCGCCGATCCAATTCAGGTTGAGACGCCGAAACTTCTTGCAAGCAGGCTAAAAATGCTTGATGACAAGATTTCCGACCAACCTCAGATTCACTGAACCATCTCAGGAGTGGTTTACGTTTGAGTGGCGGAAACTGGTTTAAAATAAGGTTAATGTGATGTTTCATAAGGGCAGTTTTGGATAAATACTTCCATTCGACCGTACAATAAAGGGTGGTTCCTCTACAAATAAAAAAGGGTCCGATTGAAAATTGCGCAATTCCCAACATTTATTAAGTAAAATTTTGAACTTTTTTTCATCAAAGTGCCTTTCGGTTGCGATGGCTTTATTGTTGATGTTGGGAGCGGTTATTTTTGCCAGTTGTGGGACCCAGACCAAAAATGATGTGGTGACCCTGCGATTTTCAACCTGGGGGAGCGCTGAAGAAATGGTCGTTTTAAACTCCCTTTTAAACACTTTTGAAGCGAAGCATCCTCATATTCACATTCAAGTGCTTCATATCCCTGAAAACTATTTTCAGAAGCTGCATATTCTAATTGCAGGTGGGTTAACACCAGATGTGGTGTTTATGAATAGCCTTAGTTTACCCGTTTATGCCGATAATAACATTTTTTTGCCTTTGGAGAGCTTCTTAGGTAAGCCTCAAAGCCCTTTAAACCAAAAAACATTTTTTGAACCGGCCCTGAAAGCTTTAAGTTGGAAAGAGCATTTATATGCCATTCCACGGGATGTCTCTGACTTGGTGGTGTATTACAATGCCGATCTTTTTAAACAGGCGGGTTTACTGCCTCCAAAACCCAACTGGACATTACAAGAGATGCTGGTCATGGCACAAAAATTGACACGAGATACCAATGGCGATGGTGTTCAAGATCAATTCGGGATTTCTTTTTATGCTAAGCCGCCTTTGTTCTGGCTACCCTTTGTGTGGAGTACTGGTGGACATCTGTTTAATCCTGGCTTAACCCAATTTCAATTAAATCAACCCAAAGCCGTTCAAGCCCTTCAGTTTTATGGGGATTTAAGAAACCGATGGCATGTGGCTCCGCGTTTAGAAGAAGTGGGGAGTGCCACCATGAGTCAGCTTTTTTTACAGGGAAAGCTTGCGATGATGGTGAGTGGGCGCTGGAGTGTTCCTATCTTGCGAAAGCAGGCGAAGTTTCACTGGGACGTGGTTCCGTTTCCTCAAGGTAATGCCGGATCTGTTGTGGGGGTGGATGCGTCGGGCTATGCCATATCAAAAGTAACCCAACACCCTCAGGAAAGTTGGGAATTGGTCCAGTTTTTATCCAGTCACCATGCGCAACAGATTTTTTCTCAAAGTGGGCTCATTGTGCCAGCTCGAATTGATGTTGCTCAGTCTGCGGGGTTTTTAAAAAATCCTCCGGCTCATGGCCGTTATTTTATCAGTGTCATTGCCCAGGGTCAGCCTTCTCATACTCCTGTGCGATGGGATGAAATCTCAGAAGAACTGGATCTTGCTTTAGAACCGGTGTGGGAAGGGACCACTACGGCAAAGCAGGCCATTGAATCTGTGTCACCGAAGATTGAGAAGTTGCTACAATGAGTCATCCCGCAGGGGCAAGGCCCAATTCGTTCTGGAAAACGTGGGGATGGCCGATGGTCTTTATTCTGCCGTGCTTTTTAGGACTGCTGCTTTTTACCTATATCCCGGTTTTAATGTCATTGGGGCTTAGTTTTTCGTATTGGAATCTCTTGGGGTCGCCGCATTATGTGGGGCTTGAAAACTATATCACTGTTTTTCAGGATGCCTTGTTCTGGAAAACCCTTCAAAATTCCCTGGTGTTTGTGGTAGCAACGGTTTCTTTAGAAGTGGTATTGGCTTTGGGAGCGGCCCTTTTGGTGAACAAGTCGATTCGAGGAATCGGTCTTTTCCGAACCATTTTTTTCTTACCAGTGATTACGCCTATGGTCAGTGTGGCATTGGTGTGGGGATGGATGTATGACCCGAGCTATGGGTGGTTGAACTGGGGGCTCAAACTGGTGGGTCAAAAGCCCATTGCCTGGCTATACGATCCGCACTGGGCCATGCTGGGCATTATTATGCTTCGGGTGTGGAAAGACATGGGCTATAACATGGTGATTTTACTGGCAGGTCTCCAAGGTGTTCCGCTTCATTTATACGAATCAGCGGCACTGGATGGGGCGGGGGCTTGGCAGCGATTTACCCGGATTACATTGCCCATGTTAAGCCCTACCCTGTTTTTTGTTATTACGGTTTCGCTCATTAATGCGTTTCAGGCGTTTGATTCGGTTTATCTTTTGACCCAAGGCGGTCCTCAAAACAGTACCCAGGTGTTGGTGTACTGGTTGTTCAAAAATGCTTTTGAATTCTACAAAGTGGGGCCAGCTTCGGCCATTGCCTATATTTTATTTGTCATTATTCTTATCATTACGTTAATTCAGTGGTGGCTCAGAAAACGGTGGGTGCTTCATGAAGCTGAATCCTAAGTTTGTCTGGCTATCGATACTGATTTTGGGTTCCCTTGCCATGGTGGGGCCTTTTTGGGTGATGATTTCCACCTCGTTAATGAGTACGGAGCAAGTCTTTCAATTCCCGCCGGATTTTTGGCCTCATCCTGTTCATTGGGAGAACTATCTGAAGGTGTTTCAACAGGTTCCTATGGCCCGTTATTTTTTCAATAGTGTTGTCGTTTCTATCTGTACTACCGTGGGGCAAGTGCTTTTCTCTGCCATGGCGGCCTATGGCTTTTCTCGATTGGAGTTTCCGAAAAAAAACCTGATTTTCATGGTGTTTCTGATCACCATGATGATTCCGCCCCAAGTGAATATTGTGCCGTTGTTTTTTGTGATGAAGACCTTTCATTGGGTGGATACCTATCCAGGCTTAATTGTTCCGGGACTATTTGCGGCTTTTGGGGTTTTCTTGCTGCGGCAATGGTTTAACGGCCTGCCTAAAGAGTTGGAAGAAGCAGCCCGTATGGATGGGTGTAACCCGTTTCAGATTTTTATCTACGTTGCGCTTCCCTTAGCAAAGCCGGCCTTGGTAGCCTTAGGTATTTTTGTGTTTATTAGTAGCTGGAACAGCTTTCTCTGGCCCTTAATTATTACCCAATCCGATACATTAAGAACCTTACCCGTGGGAATTGCCGCATTAAAAAGTAGTTATCGGGATATTACGGATTGGAGCATGCTCATGGCGGCTTCAACGATTTCCATTGTGCCCATCGTGTTGGTCTTTTTAATGGGGCAGCGCCAGTTTATTCAGGGGATTCTGCAAGGCAGTGTGAAAGAGTAAGCATTATCAAAGACAAAAAAACAAACCCTCTCTGAAGTTAGAGAGGGAATGAGGGGAAACAGATCAGAATAAAACCATTGATCTGTCTGATTTACTCATGAAGGAGTAATGGGTAGCGCTTTTCCAGAGCCCGAACCACTTCATAGGGCACACCGGCTTCTGTGAGCTCATCAATATGGAAATCAAAGAACGTCATCAACTGAACGACCTCATCACAAATAATGTTATCCAGCGTTAGAATCTGGGTCATTCGCCGTAAGGCTTTTGCCCGAGAGAGGGCTTTTTGGCGCCCTAAAACCCCTTGCAAATCAGAATTTGTTGGTTTTTTCTGTTTTGATTTTGAAACACGTTTTTTGCCAGCACTTTCTGGCATACTCTAACCTCCTGCCAAAGCACCCCACGAGATTTATTCGAAACATCAAGAACGTATTGGGTATGATAAGAAACATGACCAAGGCATGCAATGAGAAAAATTTACTACAATACCCTATGGAAAAGACAAAATGGCTGAGAGATAAGCAAGTCAAGTGTTTGATAAAAATTGTTACTGCTTGTCACGGAGCCGTTACAATAGAATCATCTATGGATGTGGAGGAGTAAACAAGGTGTCAAAAGCAATTAATTGGCCAGCTCAGTTTCGGGAAGACGTGATAAACGAATCCATTGATCAGCTTCGTGTGGCATTTCGCCTGGGACGTTTATATTATGACAATCACTACTGGGTGGATGGCGAAGAGGTTGATATCCGGGTGAATCACAAAATTATTCGTAAGGGGGTGATTCAAGGTGATCTCAAATGCTGTTTGATTCAAGAGCTGGACGACTCAGATTATGAAGCGCAAAAGCAGGGGCTCAAAACAGCGGCTCAGGTCATTCAATTTTTGGCTGAAACCTATCAAAAAGATGTGTCTCCACAAACTGAGATTACCGTGGTGTACTATAAAAACCGTCCGTTAGACCCCGCCATTATGGAAGTGGAAGATGACCCGCATATGAGCGTGTAAGCTGTGTTGGTTTAAACAAATCAGAAGCACCTAGACGTATTTGTCTAAGTGCTTCTTTGTTTTATGACTCGGTTTCTCTAGTCTCCTCGTCTATTTTAAGACCTTAGATTGGTGTTATCCGGCTCGGATAAATGCACAGGCTTGGTCTACCAGGTAAAGAGATATCAATGCACTGAGTTGGTTAAGGTATTGAATATCTCGTTGGGTTGAAGCCTCTAAGGTTAGCTGAATATCAGTCGGTTGGACATGATCTTCAGGTAGAGGAGGGGAGGAGAGATCCCGATGCTTGGGTTTTGGTTCAACCATCTCAGGATCTCCACTCAGCTACGGGTTGGTAATACTCGATTGTTTTTTAAGCGACGAGTACTAACCGATGAGTTTGAGTGCCAGAGCTGATGATTGGTTTGCTTGTGCCAAGATGCTTACAGAAGCTTGCTGCAGAATTTGAGAACGGGTTAAGTTTGCCGTTTCTGAAGCGACATTCACGTCTCTGATTTGAGATTCAGAAGCAGCGAAATTTTGAGACGTAATCTGTAAGTTACTGATAGCACTTTGTAACCGGTTTTGATAAGAACCGATCGTTGCTCTTCGGGTTGAGACAGCTGAAATGGCCGTATCCACATTGGCCAAAAAGGCCCTAGCATTACTATTTGCAGCAACCATATTGGTGGTTGCTTTTAACCCAAGCCCCGTGGCTGTTGCGCTACCCAGTGCTGAAGCAATGTTAATGGAGTTTGTGGATGCTGCACCATTGGCACCAACTTGAATGTTAAAGCTTCCTTTGATGCTTTGAAGGATATTGATACCATTAAATTGGGTCGCTTTGGTCATTCGGTTGATGTCAGCAATCCGGGAATCGATCTCTTGCTTAATAGCAGTTCTTTGAGATGTACCGTTTACATCGTTGGCGGCTTGCACAGTCAATTCCCGAATCCGTTGGAGGTTATCTTGAACAACACTCAAGGTACCCTCAGCAACAGACAGAAGATTGTTGCCATCCTGTGCATTGGAAACTGCTTGGTTGACACCATTAACTTGGGCTTGCAAATTTTGAGAAATTTGTAACCCTGCAGCGTTATCAGAAGCATGGTTAATCTGTAAACCGGAGGATAACCGCTCTAACGATCGGTTAAGGCTCATTGTGTTATTAGCAAGGTTTCTTTGAGCGTTCAAAGAAGAAATGTTTGTATTCACGACTAGTGACATAGTATTGTCTCCTTACAATATTATTTCATCCATGAACCCTAAGGAAACGCACTGCAAAAGCCATTCTAACCCAGCCGAGTTAGCCTAAAGCTGCATCATATAATTCTATGGTAGGTGCTTTTACAGGGATGTGCCCTTGGGGTGGGAACATTTTTGAGGTGTCCCTGATGTGATTTCGACAGGGTCATCGGAAACATAAATCATTCAGTGGAAATTGAAACAATCTGTTACAATCTATGTTTAAATTTTAAAAACAAAGGGTTGTAAAGAAGGAAGATGGAAATGCGTGAAAAAACAGGAGACCCCAAAAGGGTCTCCTGCAGGCTTAAGCACTGGTTATAGATGATTAACCAATGAGTTTGAGTGCTAAGGCCGGTAGTTGATTTGCTTGAGACAGAATGCTGACGGAAGCCTGCTGCAGAATCTGGTTTCGAGACAGATCCGCAGTGACTGAAGCCACGTTCACATCTCGAATTTGAGATGCAGAAGCTTGGTAGTTTTGGTCAGCAATTTGTAGGTTTGCAATAGCACTTTGTAGCCGGTTTTGAAACGAACCAATGGTTGCACGTCTTGTTGAGACGTTTGCAATGGCTGTATCGATATTGGATAAAAAGGATCTGGCATTACTGTTGGCGGCAATCATATTTGCGGTTGCCTTTAAGCCAAGGCCTGTGGCTGTTGCGCTACCCAGTGCAGACGCAATGTTAATGGAGTTTGTGGATGCTGCACCATTGGCACCAACTTGAATGTTAAAGCTTCCTTTGATGCTTTGAAGGATATTAACACCGTTAAATTGCGTTGCTTTGGTCATTCGGTTGATGTCAGCAATCCGGGCATCCATCTCTTGCTTAATAGCAGTTCTTTGAGATGTACCGTTCACATCGTTGGCCGCCTGTACAGCAAGCTCTCTGATCCGCTGGAGGTTATCTTGAACGACACTCAGGGTACCTTCAGCAACAGACAAGAGGTTTAACCCGTCTTGTGAGTTTCGAACGGCCTGCTCGACACCACGGTATTGAGACTGCAGATTCTGGGAGATTTGTAGCCCGGCTGCGTCGTCAGATGCGTGGTTGATTCGATAACCGGAGGCCAACTGCTCTAAGTCTTTGGAGAGATTCATGGTGTTTTGTGACAAGAGCCGCTGTGCATTTAACGAGTTTACGTTTGTATTAATAACAAGTGGCATAATTTAACTCCTTTATGTTGTTTTTTCACTTTTCCTTCCAAAAAAAAGTGTTTGTGTTTTGTAAAGTGTGGATTTAGATAATCTAAGAGTTCTATTTTTCCGGGATAATCAGCCTCCTTTCAGGTTATTTTGTTATTAAAGATTGTTTGTGTATATTTTTATCCGATAAGTTTGAGTGCTAAGGCCGGTAGTTGATTTGCTTGAGACAGAATGCTGACGGAAGCCTGCTGCAGAATCTGATTTCGAGACAGATCCGCAGTGACTGCAGCCACATTCACATCTCTAATTTGAGACGCAGAAGCTTGGAAGTTTTGATCTGCAATTTGTAAGTTTGCAATAGCACTTTGCAGCCGGTTTTGGAATGAACCAATGGTTGCACGTCTTGTTGACACATTTGCAATGGCTGAATCAACATTTCCTAAAAAGGCTCTAGCATTACTGTTGGCGGCAATCATATTGGTGGTTGCCTTTAGTCCAAGCCCTGTGGCTGTTGCACTACCTAGTGCTGAAGCAATGTTAATGGTATTTGTGGATGCTGCACCATTGGCACCCACTTCAAGATTGAAGCTGCCTTTGATGCTTTGAAGGATATTAACACCGTTAAATTGCGTGGCTTTGGTCATTCGATTAATGTCAGCAATTCGAGCATCTATCTCTTGTTTAATAGCGGTTCTTTGAGATGTACCGTTAACATCGTTGGCTGCTTGTACAGCGAGTTCTCGTATCCGCTGGAGGTTATCTTGAACAACACTCAAGGTGCCTTCAGCAACAGACAAGAGGTTAAGTCCATCTTGTGAGTTTCGAACGGCCTGCTCAATACCACGGTATTGAGACTGCAAATTCTGGGAGATTTGTAGCCCTGCCGCGTCGTCCGATGCGTGATTGATTCGATAACCGGAGGCCAACTGCTCTAAGTCTTTGGAGAGATTCATGGTGTTTTGTGACAAGAGCCGCTGTGCGTTTAATGAGTTAGTATTCGTATTAATAACCAGTGGCATAGTTTTTCTCCTACTGTTATTTCCTGATTCAAATTTAAGTAAGTGGCTGATTGCACCACACGTGAGAGGTTTCAATCAGATGGATTATTGTTTTAAGTCATTAGGGAGATTCTCCTTTGTTGTTTTTTTCTCATTGATGAGGTGAGAATAAATTTATCGACAGGCGTTTTAAGCCAAATGAGCTCGATAATTAGCCGATAAGTTTGAGTGCCAAAGCCGGCAATTGGTTTGCTTGTGCCAAGATACTGACAGAAGCTTGTTGCAGAATCTGGTTTTTAGAGAGATCGGCAGTAACTTTGGCCACATTAACGTCTCTGATCTGAGATTCAGAGGCCTGGAAGTTTTGATCTGCAATTTGTAAGTTACTCACGGCACTTTGCAGTCGGTTTTGGAATGAACCGATAACCGCTCTTCTGCTGGATAGGTTATTCATGGCACTATCCACATTGGCTAAAAAAGCACGGGCATTGCTGTTGGATGAAATCATATTGGTCGTTGCCTTTAATCCAAGCCCCGTGGCTGTTGCACTACCCAAGGCTGATGCAATGTTGATGGTATCCTGGGATGCAACACCATTGGCACCAACTTGCAGGCGAAAACTCACATTTGCAATGCTTTTAAGAATATTGACACCGTTAAACTGTGTGGCTTTGGTCATTCGGTTGATGTCGGCGATTCGGGCATCAATTTCTTGCTTAATAGCGGTTCTTTGAGAGGAGCCGTTAACATCGTTAGCCGCTTGTACAGTTAGCTCGCGGATCCGCTGGAGGTTATCCTGAACAACACTTAGGGTGCCTTCAGCAACAGACAAGAGGTTAAGGCCATCCTGTGCGTTGTTAATGGCTTGCTCTGTCCCTTTGATTTGGGCAGTAAAATTTTCAGAAATCTGGAGACCTGCGGCGTCATCACCGGCATGGTTAATACGATAACCAGAGGCTAATTGCTCTAGGTCTTTGGAGAGATTCATGGTGTTTTGCGACAAGAGTCGCTGAGCGTTTAATGAATTGACATTGGTATTAATAACGAGTGGCATAGTACAACTCCTTTTGCTTTCTTATTATTTCCATCCTTGTTAATAATGAGGTATTTTTGTTAAACACAAGTAACGTACTGTAATGTAAATGAGGTGATTTTAGGTCTTATCTGTTTCTCCTTTCTAAGTTATGTAAGTGATTGGGTATAAAAAATGGGTAAACAACAGGCTTACCCGATTAATTTAAGTGCCAGAGCCGGCAATTGATTTGCTTGCGCCAAGATGCTGACAGAGGCTTGTTGTAAAATCTGGTTTTTAGAAAGATCGGCCGTAACTTTGGCCACATTCACGTCTCTAATTTGAGATTCAGAAGCTTGGAAGTTTTGATCTTCAATTTGTAAGTTATCAATAGCGCTTTGTAATCGGTTTTGGAATGAACCGATTACCGCTCTTCTGCTGGATAGGTTATTCATAGCACTATCTACATTGGCCAAAAATGCCCGAGCATTACTGTTAGATGAAATCATATTGGCTGTGGCTGTAAGGCCAAGTCCCGTAGCGGTTGCACTTCCCAGTGCAGAAGCGATATTGATGGTGTCTTGTGATGCAACACCATTGGCACCCACCTGTAGTCTAAGGCTGACATTAGGGATCTTTTGAAGAACATTGACACCGTTAAATTGTGTTGCTTTGGTCATTCGGTTGATATCGGCGATTCGGGCATCAATTTCTTGCTTAATAGCAGATCTTTGGGTTGAACCGTTCACATCGTTGGCAGCTTCCACAGCGAGCTCCCGGATCCGTTGCAGGTTGTTTGCCACAACGCTCAAGGTACCTTCTGCAACAGACAAGAGGTTAAGGCCATCTTGTGCATTGTTAATGGCTTGTTCAGTGCCTCGGATTTGGGCAGTAAAATTTTCAGAAATCTGTAATCCTGCGGCATCATCGCTGGCATGGTTAATCCGATAACCAGAGGCCAATTGCTCTAAATCTTTAGACAGATTCATCGTGTTTTGTGACAAGAGCCGTTGGGCATTTAATGAATTTACGTTTGTATTAATAACGAGTGGCATAGTTCAACTCCTTTTGCTTTTTCTCACTTTCCATCCTTGTCAAGTGGCGTTTTTCCAAACGTGTTGTGTATTATGAGTTAGGTTGGTTCTTTCAAAATGCCTTATAAAGGCTTGATCTGGGTAGAAATAGAGACAAAACTTTATTTCTAATCCATTCATGCCAAATAAGACATGGGGTTTATTCTTGATGAATTTGATGTAAAGCCGGTTCAAACGGTTTGGGTTTAAACATCCATGCCAAGTGGCACGAACTCGGTTTTACATCGGGTCATGTGAGAGGTCCGAAGAATCCTCACATGGGGCTGATTCAAAAAATGATGCCCAAGGCACCCTGAATCAGGCACATATAAGGGTTTCGGTATTTTATTGTAGGGAACCCCATCCCGGGAGCGTTTTAGCGCCCAGGCTTTCATCCTTTTCAGTCATGAAAGAGGTTCTTTGAGCCTGTAAAGTGGTATCTGAGTCATGAAGCTGGTGTCGACAGCATCTTTATTTTTAATTTGATGGTCGCCACGCTAATGCACAGAAGCGTTTTACAGGTGTTATTGAGTTGGGTATCCATCCACGAAGGGTTAATGTTGAGGTTTAATGTGGGCAGATACTGGGGTCATGTGAAAACTTTGGAGGTCCTCACATGAGTCTGGTTCAGTGATGATTTGGGGCATGGACCAGGTTCATGGGAGGGAGCGGGTATAACTTAGGGGGTTGTATTCATGGGGCTTTCCTTATGGTTATGTAAGGGTTACTGTAGTAGTTTAAGAACCATTGAGGGGGTTTGATTGGCCTGTGTCAGGATACTAACGGATGCCTGTTGTAAGATTTGAGATTGGGTTAATTTAGCGCTTTCTGCAGCAACATCCACATCTCGGATATTGGATTCTGAGGAGGTCAGGTTCTGTGAACCCAACTGTAAATTGGAGATGGCGCTGCTTAACTGGTTTTGGTAAGCACCAATCAATGTGCGTCTTGAAGAGATGGCTTGAATAGCTTTATCTATCTCACCTAAGAAGCTTCTGGCAACGCTACCATTGGTAATGTTAATGCTGCCGATAGTTCCCCATTTTGTGGAAGTGGCAGCTCCCAGAATACCAATGGCTGTTGCTGTGGCCGTGGCGAGGACACTGGCAATGTTAATGGTATTGTCGGCAATGCTTGCATCGGGTCCAATTTGAAGGCGAGCACTGACGGCTGATCCCGTTAGCAGATTAATGCCATTAAATTGTGCCGCTTGAACCATGCGTTGGTTGTCATTTAAGCGAGCCTTAATTTCACTGGCAAGGGCTGCCCGCTGAGTGCTACTGTTGGTATCGTTAGCAGCTTCAACGGTTAGCTCTCGAATCCGTTGGAGGTTATCACCGATAACACTTAAAGTTCCTTCTGCAACTTGCAAAATGCTGTTTCCCTCTTGGGCGTTTTGCAAAGCTGTTTGGATCCCGGAAATCTGGCTATTAAGTGTTTCTGAGATGCTTAATCCTGCTGGATCGTCAGAGGCATGATTGATTTTATAGCCGGAGGATAATTTTTCCAGTGAACCATTAACGTTATTGGTATTCACTGATAAATTTTGTTGTGCAATTAAAGATGCAATATTGGTATTTACAACTATCGGCACTTGCGTGTTCTCCTTAACTCGCTAAAGCACTTCCGTGTACTATTTGCAACTGCAAATAGTGCCAAAGTAGTTTCTAAACAATTAATTGTAATTTTATAAAATTGAAATTTCCCTGTTTTTCTCTTTGTTATCCTTTTCTTCTTCCAAAAGGTACAGCTTCTCTGTACTTAAGGGGGATATCGGGATCCTTTGGGAAATCTTTAAGCAAATTCAGTAAAACTCCTCCAGATGGTGCAGAGGGTCGCCCCTTCCCTCATCGGGTTCATTTATGCTACAGTGTGCATAGGCAAATCTATTTGGGTTATTTGTCAGAGGGTAATAAGGGTTTGCCGGATACGAAGAGGAGCATTCGTCTTTGTAAAAAGCAATCCAGACTTTTTTGCTTAATCTCTTTTCGAAGTCGTGTTTGGGGCTCTTTGTCTTTTAAATAAGGAGAGGACGGTTATGAAAATTGGTGTTATTGGTGCAGGTTATGTGGGTACAGTCACCGGGACATGTTTGGCTGAGCTAGGACATGAAGTGACATGCTCGGATATGGACAAGAAGCGGATTGACAAACTGAATCGTGGGGAACTGCCCTTTTTTGAAGCCCAATTAGAACCGCTTTTAAGAACCAATTTAGAAGATGGGCGGCTGCATTTTGTTTCAGACAATAAGGCTGTTGTGAAAGATGCAGAAATCGTTTTTATCTGTGTTGGAACGCCTCCTTTACCTAACGGCAAACCAGATATGAAACCGTTGGAAGATGCCATTCATGATATTTCTCATGCCTTAACAGGCTATACTTTGATTGTTGAAAAAAGCACACTGCCTATCCGGACTGGGGAATGGCTGGAGCAAAAGCTTCGAGAAGATATCAAGCCGGGCATCGAATTTGATGTGGCGGCAGTGCCTCAATTTTTAAGAGAAGGGTATGCCGTTCAGGATTTTATGAAGCCAGATCGGGTGGTGATTGGTGCAAGCAGCCAAAAAGCCATTGATATGCTGGTGCAAGTCTATCAACCTTTAAATGCGCCGCTTTTAATTACTGATATTAATAGTGCGGAGCTGATTAAGCACGCCTCTAATGCATATTTGGCCATGAAGATTTCCTTTATTAATTCCATTGCCCAAATTTGTGAAAAAACCGGTGCCGATATTATTAAAGTGGCAAAAGGGATTGGGCTGGATCGCCGGATTAATGCAGAATACTTAAATGCAGGCGTGGGCTATGGTGGCATCTTTTTCCCAAAAGATATTGCCTCATTGGTGGCCATTGCCGATCAATACAGTTTAAACCTGGATATTCTCAAATCGGTTGAAACGATTAACCGGTATCAACGGTTGCTGTTCATTGAAAAAATTGAACAGGCGTTAGGCGGCAACTTGGAAGGCAAAACCTTGGGGCTTTGGGGGTTAGCATATCGCCCGAATACCGATGATATGCGTGATGCACCGAGCCAAACCATTATTCGGAGTCTGCAAAATCGAGGAGCCAAAATTAAAGCCTTTGATCCCTTGGCCATGGAAGTGACTCGGAATATCTTTCCCCATTTAGAGTACTGTGAAAATGCTTATGAAGCTGCCAAGGATGCTGATGCGATCCTGATTTTAACGGAGTGGAGCGAATTTGAGCATATTAACTTTAAGCATCTTAAAGAATCAACAAAATGCCGACTGATTATTGATGGCCGAAATCTTTATAAGCCTGGAAGAATGATGGATCTTGGGTTTACCTACATTAGTATGGGAAGGGTGCCGGCAGTTCCAACAACAACGGCAAAAGCCTCTGGAAAATCTTCTTCTAAAGGATCCAGTGCATCTAACAAGCCTTTGGAAAAAGTATAGGATTCTAGCCCCTCTTGCCCTTTTTAGAACCTACTCCTAAAATGAGGATGAGCTCTGGCAGGCACGATGGAGAGTAGATAATTGGCATTTGATCTCGAACATTTTACCGGTATTCCCAAAGAACCCCGGTGTCCGAAGCGAGAGAGCCCAATCGTTCAGAACGAGACTATTGGGGGTGGGTTGCGCAAACAGATTGATTTTATGGCATCCCATATGTTTTATCAGTTGAAAGAGCATGAAGCGGCTCAAAAGCGTACCGTTGATATGTTTGAACAATTGCTTTGCCAATTGGAAGAGACCGTTGTGAGCTTTCAACAGTCATTTATGAAAAGAGAAGTGCCCGTAGGAAGCGTCTATGCCAAAATTGATGCGGATCGATCAGTTGGGATACTTCATTTGATGTGGCACACCATTAGCTTTACCACCAGAGGAAACATTAAACCCATGGCCTTGCAACGGAATGGGCGAGATCCTTTGTTCACAGGCAGAATTATCGCCCTCTTAGGAGATTATCAGGAGAATGTTTACATGCTGCCTTCTCAAGAGTATCCGGATGTTTTAGAGGATGAATTGGCTTCTTTATATATACCCGCCTCTCCAGTGCAGCCTGCTGTGATGAAATTTCACCATCGCAAGGAAGAGTTCTTTTTTCATCAGGCCGAAGCCACGCAACAGTTTCTCTTAAAAATTCTAGAGTCGGTGTGTGGGGGTGGGTATTACCACGAGTCCCTTTCGGGGTAACATGCATGAAGATACCAAACCGTCTCGTTTGAAAAAAGTATTCGATAGGAGAAAAATCGATGAGTGAACCTCATATTGCGGAAAAACGTCCCGCTGTATTAACTTTGGAACCAGGAACGTATGCGTGGTGCCAATGTGGCCATTCAAAAAAACAGCCCTATTGTGATGGCTCCCACGCTGGAACCGGGTTTGCGCCACATCGGTTTACCGTCGAGGAGACCAAACAGGTTGCCCTTTGCAATTGCAAACATACTCAAAATAAACCGTTTTGTGATGGGACCCATTCAAAACTCTAATCCCATAAAATTGCTTCCCTGGGGAGTTATCATCTCCTGATTTTTGCTTCAAACTGGTTACAGAGAATCGATTCAGCTGCGAAGAGGGGGTTTGGGGATGATTATTCGTGTGGGAGCTTCAGGTCCAAGGATTGCTCTAAAAAATCGGCATGATCTTGCACAACATCTTGATGAGACCAAAGTGGTATTTTGGCCGGAAGAAGACCCGGAAGAAACGATTCGGGCCTTATGCAATAATGCTAAAAATGAAGGCTTTCGGGCAGTTTGTATTCGCCCTGAGTATGTTACGCTTGCAAAACGAATTTTAGAAGGCTCTCCTGTCAGAATTTCGGCTGTTATTGGGTTCCCAAAGTCCATGGATTCTTTGGACCACCAGCGCTTGAACCCAACTTTTGGGAATATTTCTGTGGAAGAGAAGATTGACGAAATTCGCAAAGCCTTGCTCGATGGGGCGGATGAGTTGGATGTGATGATGAATGTCCCTTATTTCAAGCAAAATTTACTGTCGGCTCATGATGAACCGGAACAATATGAATTGGCACAGCTTGTGGAGAATGCCCCCGATGTTCCCATGAAGCTTATCATTGAAACCGATTTGTTAACCGATGATGAGATTGTATTGGCCACCGAAGCTGCCATGAATGTGGGTATTTTGGTGGTTGAGACCTCTTCGGGGATGTTAAGAGATGGGCGAGGGGCAAGGGTTGAAAATGTGGAAATGATTCACCAGGTGATTCATGGGGCTCGGATGGACAGAAAGCCTGGGATTAAAGCCAATGGGGAGATTGTAAGTATTGAAAGAGCCATGGCACTCTTAGAAGCTGGGGCTGATATTCTTGGAGAAACCATGGGGTCTCGAATTTTGGATGAATTTGATCTGGAAAATCACCTTGAATTTAATTTGTAAGATACTTGAAAAGCATGATTTAGAGCGTATTTTCTGTTGAGAAGGGTCCATCACTGAAGACAGGGGAAACGTTGCTGCTGGTATATAATGAAAGCTGAGGCAGCATTGAAGTAATGGTACTCTCATGGCTTTACTGGAATCTCTTTTTATTACCTTTCTTCTCCTTTTAGGCATTGTGTGGTCATGTTCCATTTTTACCAATGCCATTGAGTGGATGGGAGAAAGATTTCAACTGTCAAAAGGGGCAGTTGGAAGTGTTTTGGCTGCCGTTGGGACGGCTCTTCCGGAAACTTTGGTGCCGGCTGTCGCATTGTTTGAAGGACATCTGGCGCAAATGGGGCATCTCCATGATATGACCCACCATTTTTCCAAAGAGGCTGAGCATATTGGTGTTGGGGCTATTTTAGGAGCGCCCTTTCTCCTGAGCACCTTGGGGATGTTTTTAGTGGGGTTAGCCGTGTTTTATTTTGCCTCTCTGCAAAAACGAGGGGTGGTGTTGCACCTGGATTTACACTTGTTTAAGCGAGATTTAAGTTATTTTTTTCCGGCGTATGGCATGGTGTTTCTGGCGAGTTTTATCCCCTCTCACCCCGTAAAGTGGGCTATTGCCATCGGTTTACTGGCTTTTTATGGCATCTATGTTTATCGAACCCTTCGGATAGAGCATGTGCCGGATGCAGAATTCTCCCTGGAACCCCTGACATTGGCACCGAAGAGCTCAGAGCCACCCACTACTATGATTGTCTTTCAAACCTTATTAGGATTGTTTGGTATTTTGCTGATGGCCCATCTTTTTGTGCAAGAAATCCATAGTGTTGCAACCATATTGGGCGTCTCTGCACTGTTATTGAGTTTGATTATTGCCCCCATTGCCACGGAATTGCCAGAGAAGTTTAATAGTGTGGTCTGGATTTCCAAAAAGAAAGATAATCTCGCATTAGGCAATATTACCGGGGCCATGGTGTTTCAAAGCTGTATCCCAACGGCCATTGGACTTTCGTTTACGCCATGGGTTTTGGATGTGCATGGCACTTTGAGTGTTCTGTTGTGTTTTCTCTCAGCGGGGATTATTTACGCCAGTGTGGTGTATGGCCGTCGGCTTTCCCCACGGGTTTTGCTGATTGGAGGCTTGTTCTATACTGCCTTTCTATTCTATAGTATTGTCAGCATAATTCGGGGATAAACAATGTCAAACCGGCTAAAAGTGATGACTGTTTTTGGGACTCGTCCAGAGGCCATTAAGATGGCGCCGGTGGTGATGGCTTTAAAAGCGCATGAGGCTACTTTTGAATCGATTTTGTGTGTGACGGCGCAACACCGTCAGATGCTGGATCAGGTTTTGAATCTGTTTGATATTCAGCCAGATGTGGACTTGGATCTGATGCGGCCAAACCAAGATCTCTATGATCTCACCAGTAAAGTACTTTTAGCCATGCGAGATGTGCTAAACCAATACAAGCCAGATATTGTGCTGGTACATGGCGACACAACAACAACCATGGCGGCAAGCCTTGCTGCATTTTATGCCAAAATTCCGGTAGGGCATGTAGAAGCGGGTCTCCGGACCTTTGATAAATACTACCCTTTTCCAGAAGAGATTAATCGGGTTGTGACGGATAGTGTGGCAACCCTGTTTTTTGCGCCCACTCAACGCTCACAAAACAACTTGCGCGAGATGGGTGTGTCGGAGTCGGCCATTATTTTAACCGGCAATACGGTAATTGATGCTTTGCATTACACCTTGGCCAAAACCAAGGATGAAGCGTTTCCCATGGCTTTGGACCCGGATAATCGTATGATCTTGGTGACAGTGCATCGGCGTGAGAACTTTGGGGCTCCCATGGTTGAAATTTGTGATGCTTTAAAAACCATTGTGATGAATAACCCCGATGTTGAGATGGTTCTTCCCGTTCATCTCAACCCCAATGTCCGTTCCGTTGTTTTTGAAATCCTTGCTGGTGTGGAGCGGATTCATCTGATTGAACCCATGGATTATGCACCTTTTTGTCAGCTTTTAAGCCGAGCGTATCTCGTTTTAACCGATTCGGGGGGGATCCAGGAGGAGGCACCTTCTATTTGTAAACCGGTTTTGGTGCTTCGAGATGAAACAGAACGCCCTGAAGCTGTTGAAATGGGAACGGTTAAGCTTGTCGGCCCTCACCGAGACCGAATTCTAGAGGAAACACAACGCCTTTTAGATAGTCCTGCTGCATATCAAGAAATGGCCCAGGCATTGAACCCTTATGGAGATGGAAAAGCTGCGGAACGAACCATTGAAGCACTGAAAGCCTTTCATCAACGACTTCAACAGATGCCGGTGCCAGAAGTTTTACATTGATGATTAACGCCTGATCGATGGCATGGTGAATGACCAACTGGGCCGCTCCTAGCCTCCCCACTGTTTTGGCCCAGTATCTTAACACCAGCGCCGATTATAGGCTTCGGCTCATATAAACCCCGCATGTGTTGTGTCCAGTGTTGCCAATGGGAGTGTTGAGCTGTTGGAACCCGTATTTTTTATAGAGTCCAATAGAGCTGGTCAGCTTCACGTCGGTATCGAGATAAATGGTTTGATACCCATCCTGTTTGGCATCCTTGAGAATACGCTCCATCAGCTTCTTACCGTTACCCTTGCCCCGAGCTTCAGGCAAAAGATACATCTTTTGCAGCTCTCAAGTTTTGTATTCGGCCCGGGTGCCTTCCAATTGCCCGTAACCTGCGCCACCCAGTATTTTGCCGGTAGCCTTGTCGGTTACCACCCAATACTTGGCGCCAGGTTTCTGGTAATCCTCAGCGAGGTTATCCAGCAGTTGGGGTTTGGAAAAATACACCGAGTCGCACTGCCATTCACTTAGCACTTGAATAATAACCTGCCCCATGGCCTTACCGTCCCTGGGTTCAATCAGGCGAATACTCTGCTTGGAGGTGGGTTTTCCCCGAAATCGAACCGTGGCCACACATGGCATCATTCCAACGTTCATAAAATCACGGATCTCCAGAATAAATAACAACCTGCGATATAACATTTTCTCAAAAAAATGATCCAATTTAAACACTAGAATTTGAAGAATATTAAGTTTTATAAAATACGAACTTCTTGAATAATCGAGTCATGTACTGCTGTGAAAGGACCTCTGATATCATTTTTGTCTCTGTAAATGTATTCTGATGTTTCGTTTGTGAGGGGTAACGAAAAAACTACTCTAAGGAGTAGCTCTTTTGGTTAGTAAGACAAAAGCATTTTAGGAGAATACTAGAATTAGGGTATTGGGGAAAATACCCGTTGCAGTTATTTGAATCACATTATTAAATTGACAAAGGAGTTTTTAAAAATGAAAAAAGCATTATCATTAGGTATCGTGAGCCTTTTCTTGTTGACCACTGCTGGGGCTTTTGCTGCTACATCAGCAACAACGCACCACAAAGCAGCTACCCCAAAACACCATGCTGCTGCAACCCATCATAAAATGGCAACCAAACATACCAGCCATCATCATAAGATAGCTGCTAAACATCATCACAGCACCAAAATGGCTGCTAAATCCAGTCATCATACCAAATTGGCTAAAAACATGATGACCACCAAAACCACCAAAACCAGCAGCAACAAAGTAAAGTAAGCAGCGTAGTTTACGAAGCTTATCCTTAAATTCATATGAAGCCCTTCTTATCAGAGGAGGGCTTCTTTGTTGAACAAGGCTGCCTGTTAAGCTTAAAAGGTAAAAAGAATTATTTTTGAATCGTTTTGTGAGTACCAAAAAATGGGATGTTACCTTCTTTTTTCAAATTTTTAAAGTCAATTCAACAAATGACGATAACCTCTACAGAAGTTGTGACTCATTTGAGATTTGGCAGGTGACTGACTCACCCTGGGCACAATTTTATTTTAGGATGCGTTAAGCATTGGAGTGCGTTCGATGGCCAAGCATTTGGTAGAGAAATCTCAAACATTTGAATCCTTAGAAGAGGCTCTTCAATGGGAAAGAGCTTTACGGCAACGGGCCGAATCGTTGTTGGAAGAAAAAACCTCTGAATTGCATCATGCCCACGAGAAACTGAAAGAAAATCAAGCTCAACTCGTTCACTCAGAAAAAATGGCCTCGTTAGGACAACTGGCTGCGGGGGTTGCCCATGAAATTAATAATCCCGTGGGATTTGTCATGTCGAACTTGGGCACCTTGATGGAATATGTCACCACTTTTAAAGATCTTATTGCCCAGTATGATACGTTGGTAACCCACTATCAAGAAGGCCATGCAGATGAAATTCAAGCTCTGTTAGAGGCGATTCATAAAGTTTGTGAGGAGGAAGATCTTAATTATGCTATGGGGGATGTTGATGCCTTGATTTTAGAGTCTCAACAAGGGTTACATCGGGTTAAAGACATTGTTCAAAACTTAAAAAGCTTTGCCCGTCTGGATGAGTCTGAGTTAAAAGAAGCCAATGTGAATGATGGGATACAAGATACCTTAAAAATGGTGTGGAATGAGTTGAAATACAAATGTCAAGTGACGACAAATCTTGGAGAAGTCCCTTCTATTCTGTGTTATCCGGGGCAGCTAAATCAGGTTTTGATGAATCTTTTGGTGAATGCAGCGCAAGCCATTCCTGAAAAGGGGGAAATTATCATAGAGACGGAAGCAACAGATACCCATATTGTCATTCGTATTTCAGATACTGGTGTGGGTATTCCGGAAAAACATATGTCCCACATATTTAACCCCTTTTATACCACCAAGCCTGTGGGAACCGGAACTGGGCTGGGCCTTTCAATTTCTTACGGGATTATTCAAAAACATCACGGAACCATTGATGTGGAAAGTAAGGTGGGTGAAGGTACAACGTTTAGCATCAAATTACCAATTGAAACCAATGAGCCATTATGAAGACCGATCGAAAAACCGTTCTCTGTGTTGATGATGAAATCAACATCTTAAACGCCCTCAAACGCTTACTTCGTAAGGAAGAGTATAACTTACTTACGGCAAATAGTGGTTTAGAAGGGATTGCATTGATTGAAAAACAGCCAGTTCACCTGGTACTCTCTGATCAAATGATGCCAGAGATGATGGGGACTGCCTTTCTTCAAAAAGTCAAAGAAGTTTCTCCAGATACGGTGCGGGTTGTTCTTTCAGGTTATGCGGACGTCAGCGTTATTTTGGATGCCATTAACAAGGGTGAAATTTATCGGTTTTTAACCAAACCCTGGAATGACGAAGAATTGAAGGTTTCTATAAACCAATGCTTAGCCCACTATGATTTGATGTTGGAAAACCGCTTGCTGATGGAGCAGATTCAAGTTCAAAATGAAAAACTGCGTACTTTAAATGATCGTTTAGAGGAGGCTGTGGCTGAACGAACTAAAGCGTTGCAGCTTTCACAGGAGATTTTGGAAAAGCTACCGGTTCCTGTTATTGGGGTAAGTGAAGAAGGTATGGTGGTTTTTACCAATGAAATGATTCGGAGCCGATTTGTGGCCCTCTGTCCCATGGCAGTTGGGATGGATATTCAGGAGATTTTTCCGACTGACGTTGTGAATATGGTGAGGCAATGTATGGATCGGAACCTGGTCCAAGAAATATCCCCTTTTCAAATTCAAGGGCAAAAGCTTCGATTACGGATTAAGTCTTTACAAGAACGGAATACCCTACGGGGGTGTATCCTTGTGATGGAGGATTGTTTGAATGGAAAATAAAGTTATTCGGGATGTGTTGTTTAAAATACAATCATTGCCTCCTTTACCCTCTTCTGTGGGGCGATTATTTCAGTTGGCAGATGATCCCAATACGGATATTCGTGATATTACCCAAACCATATCCGGTGATCAGGCTTTAACCACCAAAGTGCTTCGTGTGTCCAATTCAGCTTTTTATGGGCTTTCCCATCGCGTCAGTACCATTTCTCAGGCGGTAATGATTTTGGGGTTTCAAGGGGTTAAAAATCTGTCATTGGGGATTTCGGTTTTTGAATTTTTTCATAAAAATGTGCCGGACGTTTCTTTTAATCGAGAAGATTTTTGGCGACATTCTTTAGGGGTAGCTTGCTCTTCAAGGATTCTGAGCCCGCTATTTCGAATTCCAAACCCTGAGGAGGCTTATACATCCGGGCTAATTCATGACATCGGGCGGGCCATTTTTATGGAATATTTCACAGAGCAATATATTGAATTGCTTAAAAAAGCGGAGGTGGGTGAGAAATCTTTGATTTCCTTGGAGCGGGAAGCGTTTGGCATTGATCATGCCGCTTTGGGTGGCAAGTTATGTGAGCATTGGAAATTGCCTCATATATTTATTCAGGCGGTTGCAGATCATCATTCTTCCCATCCCCAAAAACAACCGGTTTTAAAAGGTCAAGATGGCCATGAAGGTCGGATGGTGAACTTGATTCAAGTGGCCGATAATGTGGCTAAAATTGCTCGTGTAGGTGCGAGTGGTGATCCCCACGTTAAAATGGATTTTATGCAATTACTGGCCGTTGAAAAAGTGCTGCCAGATCATGTGTTTCAATTGTTGGTGGATTTACCGACCGAAATTCAAAAGGCGGAAGTCTTCTTTGATTTGGTGGCGAAACCGCTGAATGTCAAAGAAACGGAGGATATTCCTTCGAATCGGGTTGCAGTTTTACTGAAAAACTCTGTTGAAGAAGGGTTTGTTTCCATGGTACTCCAGCGTTTGGGATACCATGTGGTGACCTCATTGGATATTAATAATGAACAAGCCTTAGCCGGTGTTATTATAGATGAAGTGGTGTCACCTACATTACAAGAATTTATTTATCGCTCCCATTTGCCTGTTTTAAATTTTGCAAAATGGCAAAATGAGAACAAAACAACCATCAACCATTCGGTTCATCTGGAGCGTTTAGAAGCTTGGTTGGGTGAAACCTTGGCTTCTAGGATAGGATAATAATTGCGGATGACGATGCAACGGATTTTATTCATTGATGATGAGATTAATATTCTTAATGCACTCAAACGTCTGTTGCATCATGAAAGTTTTGAGATAGAGACGACCACTTCACCTGAAGAGGCTTTAAAGATGATATCTCAACAAGACTATGCCGTGGTGGTTTCTGACCAACGGATGCCTGGCATGGAAGGAACCCAGCTTTTAGCGGAGGTTCGACGTTTGTCTCCCGATACGGTTCGGATTTTATTAACGGGCTATGCAGACACCCAGGCGGCGATTAGCGCCATTAATGAAGGGGCGGTTTATCGATTTTTAACCAAACCTTGGGATGATGAAGATATGCGGCTGACCTTGCGTCAAGCCGTGGGATATTATGAGCTGGTTTCTGAAAATAAACGTTTGGAAGCGTTGACTCAAGAACAAAATTTAGAATTGAAAGATTTAAATAAAAATCTGGAAGACAAAGTTGTAGAGCGTACACAGCAGATTTCGCTACTCAATAAGGCCCTACAGAAAAGCTTTCTCAGCTCGATTCAGGTGATGGCAAAACTCTCAGAATTGCATAGTCCCATTATTGGGAGCCATTCCAAACGAGTTGCTACATTGTGTAAGGCGGTTGCGCAACAATTGGGGCGATCAGGAGAAGAGCTGATTGAGGTTGAGATTGCTGCAACCCTTCACGATATTGGAAAAATTGGCGTCCCTGTTGAAATTTTACTCAAGCGAGATGCATTCTTAAAACCGGCAGAACAAGAGCTGCTTCGTCGCCACGTGATGTTAGGCGAGTCTATTATTGGCATGATGGCCAATTTAAATGAGGTGGCCGTCATTGTGCGTCATCACCACGAACGGTTTGATGGAAACGGTTACCCGGATAAACTTAGAGGAGAGCAAATTCCGTTGGGCTCTCGTATTATTGCCGTTGTAGATGCCTACGATAAAGCAATGAACGAAAGAGCGGTTTTCTCCACCACAACCCCTGAAAAAGTGCTGCGGTTTTTAAAAGAGCGATCCTTAAAAGAATTTGACCCAGCTATTGTAACGGCATTTACGCAATACATTAATGAGGGAAATCATGCCAATGAGGATGCCATTGAGGTGGAAATTAATGCCCGGGATATGATGCCAGGGATGGTTCTCTCACGAGATTTAAAAACCATGAAGGGGGTTTTAATTTTGCCCAAAGATTGTGAAATTTCAAAAGAAACCATGGGGCAGGTTCAGAAATTTTTAGAAATGGAGCCGGTGCGAGGAATTTTTGTGTACCGCCGAGCGCCTTCTTTTTCTTCGAAAAACACCTAAACCATTTATTACTCAGGTTTTGTTTTATAGTGACGCCCTTTCCAGAGAATGCCTTGTGGGGAAAGTGCAAGACGTCTGGATTCATACAAGAAACATCCAATAACAAACAAGGCCAAGGGATGCAGTAAGGCATATCCTGGAAAACATTTGTAAACCCAGCGATTAAAGGCCATGCTCAAAAACAGGGTTCCCAAGGCCAAGGCACTGAGAAACATTAAGGGGGCATGATGAGAGGAAGAAAACAGGCTGATGCAGAATGTCACAATGGGTAAAAAACCAAGTAACCAAAGTCCCATTATTCTAAAGGCCGTCAGCCATGGGGATAGATCCGGTTTACCGAGATAAAGATTTTTGGTCCAACCCTCTCGCAGGGTTGTAAAGGAGGTATACATGCGGACATGAAAATAAGAAACCCCTATTGCAAGGGTCAGTTTTATGCCTTGGCGTTTTGCCAGGCGAGCCAAGTCTAAATCCTCAATTACACTCCCCTTAACGGTGGCATGCGTCCCCAGTTTCTCATAAATGGGGCGTTGAATAAGAATATATTGGCCATTAGCAATGGCTATATTGGGTTTTTGTGAGTTGTTTACTTGCCGAGAGGGAAACTCTAAGCTGATGAGAAAGACCATGGCGGGTAGAATGACATGCTCCCAGAAGGTACCACACTCTAAATAAGGAATTAAGGTGAAAAACTCAACCTGGTGCTGTTGGGTGTAGGTCAAGGAGCGTTGGAGCGTTTCAGGATGGAGCCAGGTGTCAGCATCTAAAAATAAAATCCAAGGTGCTGAAAGAAAGGGGATGGCTTGGGCAATGGCATTTACCTTGCCCACCCAGCCTGGAGGAGGTTCAATGCCTTGAATCAGATGAAATCGGCTATCTTCCTGGACAAGTTCTTTCATGATGGCCTCGGTTTCATCGGTGGATCGGTCGTTTACCATCCAAACTTGAAAAGTCGTATAAGTCTGATTCTGGAGGCTTTTGAGACATCGCCTAATTTTTTCTCCTTCATTGCGAGCCGGAATCACAATATCCAAGACAGGTGGGAGGTTATCAAGGGGTAAAGGATTCACTTTCTCTAGTTTTGGAAGACACTTCCAATCAAAAAGGGTGTCCCAGAGCACCTTTAGATAAAAAGTAATATATCCCAGGAGCAGTATTTCTAAAAGCAATGATCCTGTTTTTCCCACAAGCCCGTGTGTCCTTTCTAATGGCGGAAGGATTTTATTTTTTAGTGGCCTCGGCCATGGCTTTTGTGGTTAGACTTTTTAGCTGGCCTAGGAGTTTTTCCATAAACTCAATTTGATCAGCGCCTTTCATGGCTTGTTGTTTGATTAAGAGTACAGGCAAACTACTTTCTCTGGAAGTTACTGCAGGAACCCAACGGGCCTTATTGCCAACCTCAGGAGGCAGTTTCGCTTGGTATTGCATCCATTCCTTTAAGCTATAAGGAACTGAAACGCGAAGATACTCCTGATCCTCTCGGATACCCGGAATTTTCAACTCAGTGGCTAAAATCCGAAGCCGAACCAACTTCACCAATTGCTGAGCCTCTGAAGGAATCTCACCAAACCGATCCTTCCATTCGGCTTGGATAATATCCAAGGCCCGTTCCGATCGGATATCGGCCAGACGCTTGTATTCAGTGAGTTTAACGTTTTTATCCCCCACCCATTCATCGGGGATAAAGGCAGTGACGTTGAGATCGATAATGGCATCTTCTTTGGTCTCAGTCATCTTGCCTTGCAGTTCATTGATAGACTCTTCCAGCATTTGACAATACATGTCAAACCCAACGGCCACCATATGGCCATGTTGCTCAGAGCCAAGGACATTTCCCACCCCGCGAATCTCTAAGTCTCTTAAGGCAATTTGATACCCACTGCCAAGGGTGGTAAATTCCCGAATAGCCCGGAGGCGTTCTTGGGCATCCTGGGTTAAGATCTGGTCTTGATTGTAGTAACAATATGCATAGGCTTGTGTTTCGCTACGTCCCACCCGGCCTCGAATTTGATAAAGTTGGGCCAATCCAAACCGATCGGCTCGATCGACTATTATTGTATTGACATTGGGCAGGTCAAGACCACTTTCGATAATGGTGGTACAGATCAGCACATCATATTCTTTCTGGGCAAAATCCAGCATAACGGTTTCCAGGTCATGCTCATGCATTTGACCATGCCCCACCGCAAAGCGAACTTCAGGAACTAAGTCCTGGAGTTCGTTGAGTTTGGCATAAATTGTTTGAACACGGTTATGGACAAAGAAAACCTGTCCGCCTCGATCCACTTCTTGCAACATTGCCATGCGAACTTGTGCTGGGTTGTAAGGCCCAACAAAGGTTTTAATGGGAGAGCGATTGACCGGGGGAGTATTAATCAGACTTAAATTCCGTATGCCTGACATGGCCATGTACAAAGTCCGGGGGATGGGGGTCGCAGACATTGTTAACACATCTACTTCTTTGCGAATTTGCTTGAGCTTCTCCTTATGAGAGACACCAAAACGTTGTTCCTCATCCACCACCACCAAGCCCAGGTCTTTAAAATGAACATCTCGCTGAAGAATACGATGCGTCCCCACCACCACGTCACATTCTCCAATAACCAAGCGATCCACGACTTCTTTTTGCTCTTTGGCGGACCGAAAACGAGACAAAAGCCCCACGCGAACGGGGTAAGGTTTAAAGCGGTCGGTTAAGGTATTAAAGTGTTGCTGTGCCAAAATAGTTGTAGGGACTAAAACCGCAACCTGTTTCCCAGAGAGGACGGCTTTAAAAACGCCTCGGAGGGCTACTTCTGTTTTTCCATACCCAACATCGCCACAAATTAAGCGATCCATGGGTTTATCCGATTCCATATCGGCTTTAACATCGAGAATAGCTTGCCATTGATCAGGCGTTTCTGTATACGGAAAGGCTTCTTCGAGTTCAACCTGCCATGGAGAGTCTGGCTCAAATTGGAATCCACGAGAACGAGAACGGGCAGCATAAAGTTCCATGAGTTCTCTGGCAATACTTTGAATAGATTTTTGAACTTTGTTTTTGGTTTTACCCCAATCAATCCCCCCCATTTTGTTTAATTTAGGTGGGACGTCCCCACTGCCTCGGTAACGAGAAAGCAGATTCACTTGATCGGCAGGTACATGGAGACGATCATGGCCTGCATATTGAATGGTGAGATATTCTCGCTTTTCATGATCAATTTCAATTTGGGCCAATTTCACAAATCGTCCAATGCCGTGGTATTGATGAACCACATAATCACCTTCACGCAGTTCATCAATGGCCTTAATGGTGTCAGTATCTTGTCGTCTGTTAGCTGATGTTGCAGAGACAACCAGCTTTTTGCGTCGACGACCAAAGAGTTCAGCGTCTGTAAAATGGGCTATTTTTTCTTTTTCCAGGAGAAAACTTTCCAATAAACCATTTTTAGACACCAGCACATCGAGTTTTGCGCCCTCTAAGTCTTTTTTGGAAACGCCTTCTTCAAGCAAGTAGGTGGCAGGAACGTCCCATTCTTTGCAGTTGTCCAATACCCGTTGTGGGTTATCGGTGGTGACATAAATTTGAAACCCCTTTTGGCGCATGTCATGAAAGGTTTGGGCGGCCGCTTTTAGATCTGCTTTAAATCCAGGAGGGGCAGCGCTATCAATGGTTAATTTTGATGTGTCTGTGTTGTTTTCAACGATGGGAAAGCTATCCAGGTAAAGCTTCTTGGGCACCCGTTGATTGAATTGTGAAAACCCCTCTTCAACGCTTAAATGATACTGAAACCCAAGATCTAAGAGACGCCCTTTGGTAAGGCCCTCTTGATGCTGACGGTTCAAACGATCGATATACCCCATTACGTGATTTTCAGTTACAACCCAGTCGTCATAGACCACAATGCTGTTTGGGGGAAAGATTTCCACCAAGGAAACAAAGTCGCTTTCAATCAGAGGGGTATAATAATCGAGCCCGTCAGGAATGAAAGATTGTTCCATGGCCTGAATTTGGTTATCGATGGTTGCTTGTAACGCTTCAGCTTCGACCCCATCAAGATGTTGGCATTGTTGGGTAAGGTGTTCCTTCATTCGTTGAATTAAAAGGGTTTTGTTTTCAGGGGATAACAGGAGGCTTTGACGTGGAATGGCCACAACGTCACTCACGGCTTCTACAGAACGTTGGGTTTCGGCATTCATTACCCGAATGCTCTCAATAGTGTCACCAAAAAATTCAATTCTCACCGGGACACTATTAATGGGGTAGAGGTCAAAAATATCGCCTCGTGTACTGAACTCTCCAGGCTCTAGGATAATACTGGTTTTCATATAACCCCGTTCCAAGCACCACTCGGTTAAACCCTGGGGTGAGATCGACTGATTGACCTTTAGTTTCATGGCATTGGCCTCTAATGCCGCTGCAGAGATGTGTTTTAAAAACAAGCTTTTGGCGGCAATCAGATAAACCTTGGGCGTTCCGTGGCTGAGATCTTGGCCAATGTGATATTGTTGTTTAATGGTTTGAACTAGCGGATTTGAAAGATCATACGGAGAAAAGTCCTCGGCAGGGTATTGAATCACTTGAGAGGGTGGTAATAGCTCAACAAGGTCCCGGTAATATCGCATACATTCGTGCGGATCTGTACATACCAAGATAAGCGGGCATTGATGCTCTTGAAAGAGCCCAGCAACCATTAATGCTTTTAAGGCAGGGTTAGAGACGTTTTCCAAATGGGTTTCAATGGAGGGCCGATTTAAGAAAAAGCGGTTTGAAACAGCCTGAAAACCAGAACTGCTCTCTTTAAATTGAAGTAATAAAGCTTCACCGTTGCGAATTGTTTTTAAAGAAACTGGACGAGAGGGAACCGGGGAGCTCATGGATGAGATTTTCCTAAATCACTGGGGCAGAATTGGAATTGAGAGTGGGTGTTAAATCCATATTTTTTTCGGGTACCGGCTTGCAATTCAATCACGGTGTCTGCCAGGGCTTGTGAGGGGTAAACTGCACATTGATTAGCAGGAAGTTGGCAGGGTGGTGCTGAATCGACATAGTGAACCAATTGGTGATGATTAAAGAACAAAAGGTCTAACGCTATTTTACAATCTTTCATCCAGAAAACCAGTGGTTGCAGTTTTTCATAGGGAAAGATCATCCCTCGATCTGCGTCAAGATGGTCCCTAAATTGAAGACCACGAGCTTGTTCTTCCTGTGTTTTGGCAATCTCAACAGTAAAAGAATGATGGTCGATGGTAATACAGGCGGTTTTTAAAGGTTCCATGGCAAAAACACAAGGGGTTAAAAAAGACCCCATCAAAACCACTATGACCAAAGTAAGTTTGAAATGAACCTTCAAAAATTTATTTACCAAGAACTTCCAAAATAACTGGGGCTGTTCCTGATGATAACATACCTAAGGCCTTTGCTGCACCCTTTGAGAGATCAATAATACGGCCTGCAACATAAGGTCCTCTATCGGTAATCCGAACGATGACGGATTTACCGGTGCGCCTATTAATGACTCGGACTCGTGTATTAAAGGGGAGGGTTTTATTGGCTGCTGTGAAAGCATCCATGTTAAAATGCTCGCCATTGGCGCATCTTCTACCATTAAAATGAGGCCCGTACCACGATGCCATGCCATGCAAAATGGTTTTGGCTGGTGGAAGATTTCGCAATTCACCAATTAAGGGTGAAAATCCACGAGAAGCAACCAACGCTGGATCCCGGTCTAGCAAATCCACACCCAGAGCTTTTCGCAGGGCATTCGTCCAATTGTAAGCAATGTCTCTGATGTTTTGATTTTCAAGATGAGCTGTTTGCGGGTTAATGGTGATTAACACCCCTTGCCCAGCTCGAATCACAATTTGATTGTTTTCAATACCAGGTTTAATGTCTCTGGGATTACCACCGGTTTGTAAAAAATTCTTCAAACGGCCTTGGATAATTGAAAGCCGATCTTTTGCCGAAATGCCGGCAAGGGTGCCTTTGATTTGAAGAACTTTGTTTTGGTTGATATAAAGACTTGCGCTATTATTTGCGTCTTGATGGGTGATAATTTCAGGGATTTGAGCTTCTGTGGCCTTCTGGATTTGTGTCTCTTGGACAGCAGCAATCTCTTGGTGATGATCAGCGTTATCGTGTGCATAAGCCTTGGGGGAAAAGAATAAAGAGTAACTACAAATAAGGCTGATAAATGTTGTTGAAATCAGAGAATATTGTATTTGTTTATTTAAACGCAATATTCTTTCTCCTATGTTAGTTTGGACATGGTGTCACAAGCAGATGGTTTGCAAAAGGGTTTTTAAACAAAAGGATGGGTTAAAGGAGCGAAATCTTTACATTTTTTAATCTTATACGCCCTTTTTTATAGATTAAATATATATTAATAATATTCAATTAATATGTTTTTGAAGGAGAGCAAACGGTGTTGCTTTACAATTGGTTTTGTTGAATCCCAATAGGTTTAGGACAGGGCTAAAAAGCAGCTTTAAGTAGCTTTACATAGGGGATTGTCCCCTCATCATGTGTATTTGGGGTGAAGTGTGTGTGAGCCGATCAAAGTTCAGTCGTTTGGAGGGCATAAAGTCCTGCCTTTCAATTGCTTGAAGGATTAAATTGCATGGATAGGGCTTTATAGTAGATAGGAGAGCTGAATTCGAAAGTAAGAACGGAAGGACTAAAAGGGGTTTATGAGCGTTCAGTTTGGCGGTATTGCTTCAGGGCTAGATGTTAACAGTATTATCAATGCTCTTATTTCGGTTGATCAAAAACCGATTGATATGCTTACTAAGCAAAAAGACAATATTGTTGCCCAACAATCCCAGTATCAAGCAGTTTCTAGCCGGGTCACAGATCTGCTTAATTCACTGAATACCTTAACCGATGCTAATTTAGGAACAAGCTTTGACCTCTTTTCGAGTAAAAGTGCATCCTCTTCAAATGCAAATGCTGTTGCTGCAACAGTAACAAACGATGCAACCACGGGAAGTTTTTCTGTAGATGTCAAACAGTTGGCCACTGCAACCCAAGCAGCAAGTTTGTCTCAGATTGGCCAGTATACAACAGGTGCTTCTGCTGTAAACACCATCGCCCAAGGTTCTGTGAGTAAAGGGAATTTTACAGTTTATGTGAATAACCAAGCTGCAACCATTGCAGTGGATCCCACAACCGATACTGCCCAAAGTATTTTAGATAAAGTTGCAACCCAAATCTCCACCATTACGGGTCAATCAGCCTCTGGAACGATGACAGCCGATGGAAAGTTTCAGCTGACTTACGCAGCGGGAACCAACGTACAATTTGGGGCAACAGGGGATACGTCAAATTTTGCCAAAGTGACGGGCTTAGCAACAGGTTCTGCGAATACGAATAAAGATACCTTTACCGCTAGTTTTGGAACTTCAACGATTAATTTACAAGGCACCTTGGTGGGCAACGCAGTGGGGTTACAAAACAATACGATTAAGGCGGGAACCTTTACCTTGGGTGGCGCTACATTTACAGTGGATGCCACCACGACCCTGGCAGATCTGATGAGTCAGATTAACAGCAATACCCAAGCGGGAGTTATGGTTTCTTATAACCCTACAACCAACAAAATACAGGCTGTGGCCAAAGACACCGGTAACCAAGCCATTACGATGAATGATAATGGAACAGGTGTCCTTCAGTCCTTGGGGCTGGTGAATGGAACTGATACGTTAAGCTCTCAAACCATTGGGCAAAATGCACAACTTACCATTAATGGCGGAAATATTCTTCAGAGTATGAGTAACAGTGTGGATGAATCGGTTACCGCTTTAACAGGGGTCACTTTAAACATGTTATCCACCACAACAAGTTCGTCAGGGGATACGCCAGCGACGGTAACGGTTAGCCAGGACAATTCAAAATTAACCAATGCGGTCAACACCTTTATCAGTAACTTTAACCAAACCATCTCATTTATTGATGAACAAACTGCAAAGGGAGCCATTTTAGACAATGATACTTCCTTGATCTCTTTGCGGAATCAGTTGATGAGTACTGTAACCGATGCCGTATCAAATCCCAATATAACCACCTATAAAACCTTAACACAGGTCGGCATTAGTACAGGGGCTCCTACAGCAACGCCAACGGCTGGTCAAGCCCCTTCCATGAACTTGGTGTTGGATGCTTCAGCGTTAACGAGTGCCTTGGCCACAAACCCAAGTGAGGTAAAAAAGCTCTTTATTGGAGATGGGACCAATAATGGGATTATCACCAATCTGGAAAACATCGTTAACGGATCTTTGGATCCGCAATATGGGATGTTTACGGCTTTTAACAACTCTTCTAATGATGAAATTCAATCGATTAATAATACCATTACCCGCGATACGGATATGCTGAATCAAAAAGAAACGGAAATGAGAAACGAATTTAATGCCATGGACCAGATGGTTTCTCAATTTAAGTCTCAGCAATCTTCTATTAGCAATATTGGTAAATAATGCCTGATTAAGAACGGTTATAAGATTCTAAAGAAGGTAGGGGTGTTATTTCAGGTGTCTCTTCTTGGGGATAATGATGTTTTACCGCTGCTGCTAATAAGCCTTTGAATAAGGGGTGAGGGTTATCGGGTCTGGACTGAAACTCAGGGTGGAATTGAGAGGCCACAAACCAGGGATGGTTTTCAAGTTCAATTATTTCAACCAATTTGCGATCAGGGGAGGTGCCTGAAATCACCAAACCTGCATCCACTAAGATTTGACGATAATCATTGTTAATTTCATAGCGATGGCGATGGCGTTCCATAATGACATCGGTTCCATAAACCGTATGGGCTTTGGAATTCTTTACCAGATGGCATGGATATTGACCCAACCGCATGGTGCCGCCTTTTTCCATCACCTCTTTTTGGTCATCCATTAAGGCTACAACCGGCTGATCGGTGATGGGGTCAAATTCAGCACTATTGGCCCGGGTAAGCTGAGCCACATGGCGTGCATACTCAATCACAGCACATTGCATTCCCAGACAAAGCCCTAAAAAGGGTAATTGATTCTCTCGGGCATACTGTATGACATTAATTTTTCCTTCAATACCCCGATACCCGAAGCCTCCTGGGATCACAATACCATCCAGATCTTGAAGGAGGGCTTCTGTTGCATCCATATCCACGCAGTCTTCGGAGTTAATCCATTTCAGTTCCACAGATGAATCAACGGTGGCTGCAGCATGTTTCAGGGATTCAATCACCGAAAGATAGGCATCCGATAAGCCGGTATATTTTCCGGCAATCCCGATTTTAACTTTTTTACTGGGGTGTTTCAGACACTCAACCGTTTTTTTCCAAGCTTCCAAGTTGGGAGTGGTATTTTCAACACCCAGGCGTACTAAAACTTCTCGAGCCAAGCCTTCTTTCTCTAAGGCAAGAGGCACTTCATAGAGACAGTCTTGATCCAGGCATTGAATGACAGCTTCAGGATCCACGTTGGTAAATTGGGCCAACTTGAGCCGTTCATTTTCACCCAAGATGGTTTCGGTTCGGCAGACCAATATGTCGGGTTGAATCCCAACGTTTCTAAGTGCATTCACACTATGCTGAGAGGGCTTTGTTTTGACCTCACCCGATGTTTTCAGGTAAGGAACCAGTGTGACGTGGATAAAACAGGTATTTTTGAAACCCACGTCATAGCGAAACTGCCGAACGGCTTCGACAAAGGGAAGGCCTTCAATATCGCCGATGGTGCCGCCAATTTCACAGATTAAAAAGTCTGGGGCCAGCTTGTTGGCTGCTTCGTGAATTTTATTTTTGATTTCATCGGTGACGTGGGGAATGGTTTGAACCGTTGCACCCAGGTAGTCGCCCCGGCGCTCTTTTGAAATCACGCTGAGATAAATGCTCCCAGCAGTGACATTATTGAGGCTGGTCAAGCTAGTATCGATAAACCGTTCGTAGTGGCCCAAATCCAAATCGGTTTCAGCACCATCATTGGTAACATAAACTTCGCCATGCTGAAACGGACTCATTGTACCAGGATCAACGTTAATATAAGGGTCAAATTTTTGAATACTAACCTTATATCCCCGACTCCGCAGCAGGCGGCCCAAAGATGCAGCAACAATACCTTTTCCCAGGGAGCTGACAACGCCACCGGTAATAAAAATATATTTCGTGACAGGACGCATCATGGCTTAATTCCCCTCGTCTAGAATTTTGGGAACCCTGAAGAATCCGTTTTCTTCTTCGGGGGTATTGGATAAAAGATCTTGCCGGTCAAAATTCCACGTCTGTTTGTCTTCTCGAAACAACGTTGGGTGTTCGGGAACAAGTTCTAAAGTACTACTAGAGAGGTCCAAATCGGCCAGTTCGTCTACCAGATGCAAAATCTTGCTTAGCTCTTGGGCATAGCGATGTGTTTCTTCTGGCGTCAATTCGAGTCGGGCCAGTTTGGCAACATGCAAAACAGTTTCTTCAGTAATCATGAAAGAGAGCTCCGCTTCTTCTCTTACAGCAGTTAGGTCCATTGTAGCGTGAAAGTGGGGTGTTTTAAAAGGGGTGTTAAGTTCTGTTACGATAGCTGAACAGGTTCCTTCGCTTCTTGAGAAGGGATAGAGGGGGTTTGTTGTAAGAGTTCATTCAATCTTTGACGGGTCATGGGGCTATCTTCAAAATCCATTTTTGGATTGGGGATGGCCCATGGGCTGGAAGACCCAAAGCTGTTGAGTTGAAAGACCGATAAAATACGTTTTAAAACAGGTTGTAACACAAGAGGGGATCCTTCTCGTTGGTTGCTACTTTGAAAGTTATATCACAAAGGGAAATATTGTAATATTTTTTTAAATATTAACCAAAAGTGTAAAACTGTAAACCCCTATTTAAAAGGTTTTACAATATTGAATTTATTGGTTTTCAAGGTGGTTAATGAGCCAAAGGAGGGCCAAACGGTAGCTATCGATGCCAAAGCCACTAATGGTGCCTGTGGCAACAGGCGAAATTAAAGATTCGGCTCGAAACGCTTCCCGGTTATAAATATTGGAGATATGCACTTCAACGACTGGATTGGGATACACAACCAATGCATCCCGAAGGGCAATACTGGTGTGGGTATAACCACCCGGATTGATAATTATCCCCACGGTGTCTTTCATGTCCTGCTGGATATGATCAATCAATTGGCCTTCATGATTCGATTGGAAGCATTGAAGGGTAATATGGTGGCGCTCTGCGATGTGCTGAAGCATGGTATTCACGTCTTCCAAGGTTTTATCGCCATAGATTTCCGGTTCTCGTTTCCCCAAAAGATTTAAATTGGGGCCGTGGATGATGCTGACCTTCTTCAAAGAAGCGGATTGAGCTGACATGTTAAACAGTCTCCATTTGGGTTTGACGTAAATATCCTTCGATAAACATTTCGAGATCGCCATTCATCACGCCTTCCACATCAGCTGTTTCAAGGTTGGTGCGATGATCTTTCACCATATTGTAAGGGTGAAACACATAGGAACGAATTTGGCTGCCAAAATTAATGTCCACCGCTTCGCCTTTTAAGGCGGCCATTTTTTCTTCGTGAGCTGCAATTTTGAGGGCCAATAATTTGGATTTCAAGAGATCCATGGCAATTTCTCGGTTTTGCAACTGGCTGCGTTCTTTTTGGCATTTCACAACGATGCCGGTGGGTTTATGGAGAATTCGGACGGCTGTTTCAACTTTATTCACGTTTTGACCACCCGCTCCACCGCTGCGCATGGTGTCTATTTCAATGTCGTCGGGTGAGATTTCAATGGTATTATCCACCCCTTGTAAAATGGGGCTCACTTCCACTGAGGCAAAGCTGGTTTGGCGCTTTCCAGCAGAGTTAAAGGGAGAAATGCGGACAAGGCGATGAACTCCCTTTTCAGCTTTGGCATAGCCATAAGCATAAAGCCCGGAAATGCGTATTGTAGAACTTTTAATCCCAGCCTCTTCCCCTTCGGAGGTGTCCAACACCTCTGCCTTATAATTTTGTTGTTCAGCCCACCGCAGATACATCCGAAGGAGCATTTCGGCCCAATCTTGGGCGTCGGTTCCGCCAGCCCCGGCATTTACCGTTAAAATGGCGTCTGATTCATCAGATTCACCACTTAAGAGGTTTTGGAGTTCCCAATGAGAGAGGTTTTTTTCAAGCCCTTTTAAGGCTGTTTCCACTTCAGGCAAGATCGAAGCATCGTTGGCTTCTTCTCCCATTTCTAGCAGCACTTCTGCATCTTCCAAACTTTGATGCCAACTGGCAAATTGGGATATTTTGTTTTTCAGCGTGTTGAGTTTTTGAAGGGTTTGTTGAGCGCTCTCGGGGTTGTCCCAAAAGTCGGGGGTTAAGGTCTGTTTTTCAAGGGTGTCAGTGCTTTCTCGAATTTGAGGCGTGTCAAAGAAACCCCCTGGCGGATTCCAGGCGATTTTGCAATGTTTCTAGCTGACGTTTTAACTCTGAAAAATCCACAATCTCTTTTCTACAGTTATCCTTCTCTATCATTAGTTAACCATAAAAATATTGAATCAGTTTTGGCCCCTCGTCACTTGTGGGGGATACATGTTATGGTGTAATCGATATGATGCATTATGCACAGTTGCGTAAAATCTGACAAGGAGTATCTTGCAACATGTCTGAATCCTTAGCACCTTTATCTATTGCCTTTATCTGGCATATGCACCAGCCAGAATACAAAGATGACTTCACGGGTGAGTATTTAATGCCGTGGGTCAGGCTTCATGCGGTGAAGGACTATTTAGACATGGTCTTAATTCTGGAAAAGTACCCCCGCATTCGGCAGACCTTTAATTTGGTCCCCTCTCTGATTGATCAGCTTGAGGACTATTGTTTGCCGGAAACCAGAGATCGGCATATGACGGTTACCATGCAGGAAACCTTGTCGGAGGATGATAAATTATTTGTCTTTAAGCGATTTTTTGATGCCTCTTCGGAAACCATGATTGCCAGAAGCCCCTATTACTACTCCCTTTTCGAACGCCGAAATCGAAGTTGGGAGGAAGGTGAAGCGGATATCACCCAGTTTAGTGACGCAGAATATCATGATCTTACCGCGTTGTTTCATCTGGTTTGGTTTGATCCGTTGTGGATTGAGAAAATTCAGGAATTAAAAGAACTTTGGAACAAAGGGAAAGGGTATACGCTTTCGGAGCGAATTCGAATTATTGAAATTCAGCGAGAGTTGATTCAAAAAACCTTGCCCACCTACAAAAAATTTCAAGACAACGGCCAGATTGAAGTGACCACAACGCCTTATTACCACCCCATTTTACCCTTGCTCATTGATACCAACTCCGCCAAAGTGGCCATGCCAGATGCGGTATTGCCGGAGGCACCCTTTCAATACCCTGAGGATGCTGCTTTTCATGTGAGCGCTGCCCGAGAAAAATATTATCAGGTCTTTGGAACCTATCCGGTTGGCTGCTGGCCTGCTGAGCAGTCGATTAGTCCTGAAGCCGTTCGAATGATTAAGGAACAAGGGTTTCAATGGGCCGTGAGTAGCGAAGGAAACTTAAGTTGTAGCCTCGGTATTCCCTTTGAAAAAGATCCTTTTGGCAATATTCAAAATGTGGATGTGTTGTGTCAGCCGTATCAGGCGGAAGGGCTCACCATGATTTTCCGCCATCTCACGTTATCAGATTTAATTGGGTTTCATTATTCCAATTTGCCCCCTGAGCAGGCTGCCCATGATTTAATACAGCGCTTAAAGCAGATTCAAAAACGCTGTACCGAAAAAGGTCTTCAAAATCCTATTGTGACCATTGCTTTAGATGGTGAAAACTGTTGGGAGTTCTTTGAAGGAGATGGTCATGCCTTTCTGGATTCCATTTATACCCAACTGTCCCAAGATGAGACCTTGGATGTTTGCCGAGTACAGGATTATTTAAAGAAAATTCCTCCCCAAGCCATTCAACCCCTCAAAAAAGTTCACTCGGGATCGTGGATCAATAGTAATTTCCACATCTGGATTGGGGATCCGGTTAAAAATGCAGCGTGGACCTATTTAAAGCGGACCCGAAAAGATTTGGACTATCTATCTCACACCGGGCATTATCAGCCTGAAATTTTAAAGAAAGCTTGGAAAGAAATTTATATCGCCGAAGGCAGTGATTGGTTCTGGTGGTATGGTGAACCCCACAACTCCGGGCAGGATGAAATTTTTGATATGCAGTTTCGGCGTCATCTAGCCAATATCTATCGTTTGTTGGATATGGATATTCCCAACTATTTAGATATTCCCTTGACCATCACCATGGGGCGTCCGGTAATGATGCCCCAAAAGCCAATTAGCCCGATGATTAATGGCAAAGAGGATTCTCAGGACGATTGGCAGCATGCGGGCTATTTTGATCTGACCCATGGAGCGATGCATCGTTCAACCCGTATTGTGAACAAAGTATTTTTTGGCAGTGATGACCAAAATGGCTATGTTCGGTTTGAACTGAATCCAGATGCTATTACGCCGTATCACGAAATTTATCTCTATTTCTGCACGCCGGGGAAAACCCGTCATAATTCCCCGGTTCGGATTAAGGCCGCTAGTGGTAAGACGGTTTCGACCCAGCGATATCATTATGCCTATGAAATTCAATTGAGTCAGCTTTTGCCTGGAAAGCTGATTGCCCAAGCGGCTGAAGCGCTTCCGGATCATCTTTGGTACAGTCGTTCTGATATTGTGACGGCTTCAGCCATTGGAGACCTTCTGGAGATTGTATTCTCATTTCAAAGCATGGATGTGCACCCTGAAGAATACTTGCAGTTTGCCGTGGCCATGGTGCAAGGAGATGTTTTAGAGGAGTTTGAGCCAGAAAATTTTATGCTTTCTCTGCAGCGTTATGATGCTGAAGCATGCCAATCGAGCAAAGATTCAACAGCCGAGGAGCAAAAAGAGATGAGCTCCTCCTCCTAAAGTCTGTTTTAATGTGAGGATGTTGCTTCAGTCTGCTTTTCAGATTCTTTGACACTGGCTTTTTTGCGATTGCCTTGAGCCAACACAATTTGAATTACTGAGATATCGGCTGGGGTAACACCCGGAATCCTTATGGCTTGGGCCAAAGTATCGGGTTTAATTTTATCCAATTTTTCCCGGCCTTCGTTTGAGAGCTGCTGAATGGTCAAATAATCCAGGGATTTAGGAAGTTTTACTTTGTGTGCTTCTGCTAATCGAGAAATGCCCCGGCTTTGCTTCTCAATATACCCTTCATACTTTATTTCGGTCTCTACAAAAAGGGCAATCTCTTTGGGTGTTTCATTGAAGCTTGGATTGATTTTTTGAATGAGGGGATAGTTCACCTGGGGACGTCGGAGAAGTTCAAACAAACTTATTTTTTCCTGAATCCCAGTTGCACCAGCCCCTTCTAAGATAGGATTAACTTCATCAGGACGGTGTTTGGTAGTTTTAAGACGCTGGAATTCTGCTTGAACTTCTTGTTGTTTGGCCTCAAAAACTTGCCAACGAACGTTATCCACTAAGCCAATTTCTCGGCCTTTTGGGGTTAAGCGGACATCAGCATTATCCTGACGCAGCAGCAACCGGTATTCGCTGCGGCTGGTGAGCATGCGATAAGGTTCTAGAATCTCTTTGGTTACCAGATCATCAATCAACGTGCCCATATAAGAGGATTCTCGGGACAAGACAAAGGGCTCTTGGTTGCCTGCATATCGGGCGGCATTAATCCCCGCTATAAGCCCTTGGGCAGCTGCTTCTTCGTATCCGCTGGTGCCATTAATTTGGCCTGCCATAAACAATCCAGGAAGCGTTTTTGCCATGAGAGAGGGATGCAGTTGGTAGGCTGGGAAGTAATCGTACTCCACAGCACAGGCGGGGCGGATCATTTCCACAGAAGTCAGGCCCGGTAATGTTCGTAGCATGGCCACTTGTACTTCAATCGGCAGGCAAGATGAAAATCCCTGCATATACATTTCATAAGAGCCTTGGCTTTCAGGCTCAATAAAGAGATGATGACTGTCTTTGTCTGAAAATCGAACGACTTTATCCTCAATAGAAGGGCAATACCTTGGGCCTGTCCCCTCAATCAGTCCTTGAAACATGGGAGAACGATGCAGGTTGTCTCGAATCAGCTGATGGGTGGCTTCGGTTGTTCGCGTGAGGTAGCAAGGCAATTGCGGTCGTTGAGGGCGATTCGGAAGAAACGAAAAGAAAGAGGGCTCTGGATCTCCAGGGTGAACGGGAAGCTCCGAAAAATCAATGGTTCTCCCATCAACCCGAGGGGGCGTTCCTGTTTTCAATCGACCGGTTTTAAACCCATGCGCCAGTAAACTGCCAGTGATCCCTGTAGAGGAAGATTCTCCAGGACGACCACCCGAAAAACAGGTTTCACCCACAAATAATTTTCCGTTGAGAAAAGTCCCTGTGGTTAAAACAACCGCTTTGGCTGGATACTGAATCCCAAAACCATCGGTAATACCGGTAACTTCATCAGTTGCCGGATCAATCAAGAGTTTCACTGCCATGGCTTGTCGCAGGCTAAGATTGGGCTCTGACTCCACCAAGCGGCGAGCAAAATTTCGATATTCGGTTTTATCCGATTGGGCTCTTAGTGCTTGAACGGCTGGGCCTTTGCTTTGGTTTAACGTTTTCATCTGGAGATAGGTGGCATCCGCACAAATCCCCATCACACCGCCAAGGGCATCCACTTCTCTTACAAGCTGGCTTTTGGCAGGTCCGCCAATGGCAGGGTTACAGCTCATTTGCCCAATGGTTTCCAGGCTCATGCAGATCATCAGGGTTTTACACCCTAAGCGTGCTGAGGCCATGGCGGCTTCAATACCGGCGTGACCACCCCCCACCACAATAACGTCATATCTTTTTTCAATCATGGTAGCCCTATTGTACAGAACCCCATATATACATTCAACTGGGGGGCAATATAGTTGTTATTTTAATGATGACACTTCTTAAGACGATTGCAAAAGGGATTATCCCTCTAGAGCCTGAAGGAAGGATCAATTAAAAAGGGTCGTTTAGAGGGTGGCTGTGGGAGAGCTTCCGTTACTTTTTTTTTACGCTCGCCTTTGGATTTTCAACCACAATGGCAATCCCTTGGCCATCTCCGATACAGAGGGTTGCAAGCCCATAACGGATATTTTGTCGTTCCATTTCTTTTAAGAGCGTAATGGTTAACCGGGTGCCGGAAGAGCCTAAGGGGTGTCCTAAGGCAATGGCGCCACCATTTACGTTTGTTTTAGAAAGAATTTCATCTTCAGGAACGTTATACGTATTCGACCAGTTTTTAATGGCGGATAAAGCAACCCCTGCAAAGGCTTCATTGACTTCAAAAAGACCGATGTCTTTAAAATCTAAGCCAGATGCCTTTAAAGCGGCTTTTGCAGCTTCGCCTGCACCCAAACCCATAACGGTTGGGTTTACCCCTACTTCACCAATGGCAAGAACTTTTCCTAAAGGCACTTTACCAAGACGTTGTGCCGTTTCAATGTTGGTAACCAAAACGGCTGCTGCGCCATCGGTAATTCGGCTTGCATTTGCCGCAGTATGAACAGCTTTTTTCGGGTGAAAATGAATTTTACTGTTACTGCCTTGGCGTTTTCGTAGGTCGGCCAGGGATTTTTCATTCACTTTGGTTCCCCGGACATTTTCGTCTTTTGCCAAAACCACTTTACCCGAAGCATCTTTGACGGGCACAATTTCATCAGCAAATTTATTAAGTTTGATGGCTTCTGCTGCTCGGTGCTGAGAAAGAACGCTGTAACGATCAATCTCTTGAGCAGAAAGTTGAAAGCGCTCCCGGAGATTTTCAGCCGTATCAATCATGGTCACATCATCAGAACGGTGTGATAAACCTTCTCGAAGGGTATTTTTAAATTGAAGTGGGCTTTTGGCCCCATCTAGTTTGACAAAACTATTGATATCTTGCTGAAGTGCTTGAAGCGCTCTCTTTTGAATATTGCGCATGATCAAAAGCGCTCGGATGGGGCCACCTTGAAGCCAGGATTTTTGAACGGCTTTAGCCTTTCCAGCGGCTTTTGCAAACCATTTCATAAATTCAAATGAGGCAAAGGGCGCATTGGTCATACTTTCCGTGCCGCCCGCCAGAATAATATAATCTTTAGCGGTATCTTTCATGTTGGCCACTTTCAGGGCTGCGCTATAGATAGATGCAACCCCAGAGCCACAAAGCTTGTTAATGGTGGTTGAAACAGCCCCATTCACGCCACCATTTCGACGCATGGCGTCTCTGGAAATATGAGAGGCTTGGTCGCTGGATTGAATGACGTTGCCCCAAATGCTGTCTCGAATTTTCGCAGAATTAACCTGTGTGGCTTCTAAAACCCCTTGGGTGGCAATGCTGGCCAAATCGGTTTCGTTTAAATCTTTCAAGGAACCAAAATGATCGCCATAAGGCGTTCTTCTTCCATCTAAAATCACCACATCTTCAAATTTGGTTGCGTTTCCGCCAAGGTCTTCCATATCAAAAAGCTCAGCAGAGGCTCCGAATCGAAGGGACGGTGATGCTTTTTTTGTTGTTATTGCTGAAAAAAGAGATTGAATGGGTTTAAACTGAATTCCCCGAACACCCTGGGCCATTGTATTTCTCCTGTTTTCCTAAAACTGAATTAAGTTTGTGAGAAAAATCATTTCTTATCTTACGACCATCCTATACCGAGGGGTGTGATTTTAAAATGAAAATCCCCTTCAAATGTAAACTTTGATACAATTTTTGTTTTTTCAAGAGTTGAGTTGAAAAGGTGTGTTTTGGTTTTATTCTCAAAAATGTCACTCTTGACCTTGAAATGCCAGGATGTTTTCGCATATGCTGTAATTATTTCAAGTGTCGGCCCGTAGCGCAGCTTGGTAGCGCGTACCCTTGGGGTGGGTGAGGTCGCAGGTTCAAATCCTGTCGGGCCGATATTTTTCAAAACCCAACAGGATTATCCTCAGAAGCGTTCCGGCAATTCTGAGGGCTTTTTGTCAAGTGATAACAAGAAGGGTCTCTCTAAACTCGTTGCAGGAAAAGACTTTTTAACCCAATTTAGTCGCCATCAAAAACTTGAGATTTCTCAGGTTCAAAAACAAGTTGGACAAAAGTTGGACACATGTTGGACATGTCTCACATGGATTTTTGGGTATTTCTGAGACATCAAAAATACTAAATTTATCCACAAAAACGGTTCAACGATGGTGTGAGTCGGGTAAACTGCCTGCCATCCCTCAGGTGTATGGTAAAAAGACAACCTACCTCATAAGTCATGCGGCGATAGAGGTTATCTTAAACCAACAGGCAGCGGTTGCTGAGGAGAAACAGAAGAAAAAAGCCGTCGTCAAAAAGCATTCGGGCCATGTTGACGGGTGGGTTAAGGCTATGGAAAAAGGGACCATGACAGGTAAGCCCTTTAGTCCCTATACGGTTCAGTATTATCGGATGTATGCTGATGAGTATTTTTCCCATCATGAGGTGGTTTCTCACGATGGTATCCGGCAAGAGTTGATGAAGACGGATGCTCACCAGTTTGGACGCAAAGAAAAATATTTTAAGGCGATCCTTTCCTTCGGCAAGTATCTCATTCAGCAAGGATGCCTTGATGAATCATTTGTTACTGAGGTTATGCCCCTTTACCCAAAACGCTCTTTACCTCCAAAGCGGTTATCTATCGATGAAGCAGGCTTAAAGAAGCTGATTGAATCTGTAACTTCTCCCCTTGATAAAGTGATTGTGGTTTTACTTGCTCATACCGGCCTCAGGGCTTCTGAGTTTTGCGCGCTTCGCCATGGTGACATTGACCTAGAAACTGGGACACTATTGGTAAAGCTTGGCAAGGGTAATAAAAGCCGGAAAGTTGGTTTATCGATGGCCTCTATCGATGTTCTGAAGGCGTATCTTGAAATGATGCCAGAACTCAAGCCAGGTAATTATCTCTTTTACAACGCTACAGGGAAGCCCCTTAAACGGGATGGACTGTATCAACGGGTTGAACGCATTGGGAGTAATGCTGGTGTTTCAGCATCACCTCACGCTCTCCGTCGTGCCTTCGTTACTATAAACGCCAATGCAGGGAGACCCTTGCAGATGCTTCAACGGGCCTGTGGTCACTCGGATATTAAAACCACCATGGCCTACTGCCGGACCAGTGAACAGGAGGTGATAGATGCTATGAAGGGCTGGTAAACCCCTTATTTATAAGTTTTATGAGTGTAAACTAAAAGGAGAAAAACAGGCAATGACAACGATAAAACCGATTCAAGAAACTATCACTATTAATAAGGCCGCCTTTATAGAGGCAATCAAGGAATATAATCGCCAAAAAGCTTTTAAATCCTGGGAGGTAGAGGAGGCCCTTGAGAAGGCTAAGGAAGCGCTTCAAGAGGCAATCGATATGATGGGAAGTGTTAAGGCCGATTACACAAGCGCTGAGGCTGCACTATTTAAACCTGCCCTTGGTGATGAAACCGATAGGCTTTGGGACACTTGGATGAACCAATGGCATGATGAATGGGAGGCGTCTAGGGAAGCATAAAGCCCACACTGTAAAAGTTAGTAGAGTTAAGAAAGGACCATTAAAATGTTTGTGCGTGAAATCGAAGAACAGAGGATGGAAAATTGGAGGCGACTATTCGACAGGGAGGCTAAGTTAAAAGGCCTATCTGAAGAGTCAAACGATTTGCTTCACGATTGGTTGGATTCAATTCCCGACGAATATCTTGATGTGATGCTCGTGACGGTGTCGGCAGGGCTCGCTTTACTGCAAGATTGAAAAACCTCTTTTTTTATCTAGCGAGCGCGTGCGTATGTGTCAGAAAACTCGGGGACGAAAACTGTAAAAATTTGACACTCTTTTTTTTATTAGGTGTCGGAACCTTGCGCTAACAAATTTGAAAAAGCTCTTGGCGAGAGTGAAAGCGGTCATTTTGGAAAAATCCCATTTTGGTCAATTTTTGAGGTATTTTTTATCAAAATTCGATATTGGGGCCAGCTGGGTTTTGTCTTAACGGGCATGAAGCTCGCTCTATATTTAAAATCGATTCCTGTGGTCTCTAGCAGGCTCGACAACATGCCCTGGATTTCTGGGGTAATAAATCCTACCCAAAACAAGACAAAACATGATAGTTTTTGAAAGAAATGGGGTCTGATTGAATATTTTCGTGTATCAAACATCATGATTCTCGCAATTATTATGAAGCCAGGGAGACAGAATTATTTTTATTTAAAATCACTGACCTCATGCCATACAGTTGGACCAAGATAAGCCGTTCAGATGGGGAAAGAGGTGATCCTCCCATGAGTTTCAACCGACGTTCCCAATCATCAACCGCCTCGTTGCCATAAGCGATATCCTGGGAGGAGGGCCTTCCATAACCCCGGGCAAGTTCTCCCAGGGTTGCTGTAGTGCTTTGGCGTAATCGTTCAAAGCGTTCCTGGGGAATCCTGCCTAGAAAAGCATGTATCGTGATATCAATAGCCTCTAGCATCTTCTCTCTCATGTCCAAAACTCCGTAAAGGTTGTGGTATCTGCTATAAATCGGTATTTTATGACCCCAAGAGGGCCGTTTCGCTGTTTTGCGATTTCAAGTTCTACCTCAGAGCCTCCGGCCTTCCGGTTCAGGAAGAGAACAAGGTCAGAGGCTTGCTCAATTTCGCCACTGTCTTTGAGGTCAGAGAGCCTAAGTTTGTTATCCCCCCGCTGGTCCACTT
>JANWIO010000165.1 GCA_025449835.1 Vampirovibrionales bacterium | reverse complement strand
ACTTATTGTAGCCGCAGTAGTAACAGTAGGACCCAAGGCATTAATTTCCTTTGCGTCTGCATTCATCGCATTGGTTAATTGGGTATTATTAGCTGACCCTGAAGCCTTGGATGCCGCTGTTAAGTCAAACGCTTGCTGACCCTTTACATCCATCGTTTGGTATGTAGTACCCGTATTGGCTAGGGTATTTAAACTGGCAACGTTTGTTGCGGTTAAAATTGAATTTGAGCCTATTGATGTCATATAAATTCTCCTCGCTTACAATAAATACATGTGCATACTTATTAAAAAACAATCAAAAGTCCGAAATTGCCCTCGAATCATTAACTTCAGATTAATATCAAGTTAAGGCTTTATTAAGATGATTTTGAATGATCAATTTTTAAAATGGAGGCCATTTTCATGCAAAAAAGCACCCCTATTGAGGTGCTGAATTTTTATTTTTTGATTCGATAGAGCCTTTAAATTTATTATTTTTAAAAGTGATTTTTTTATTTTTGGATTGTGAAGAAATCGTCGATTTGGTTGAGATTACATAGCATACACAATCTGCCCGGTGGCTGGGTTAACATAACTTGTACCGCCGCTTGTTACAGTTGCAACAAGGGTTGGACTAGCTGCTAAGGTAGTAGAGGGGGAAACACTTGTAATTGGTTGCGTTGTTGGTGTCATTAAATTGGTTGTCGTCCCCAATACCGTTGTTGTTGGTGTCGTTGCAGCAATTGTTGTTGGTGCTGCGGTCAGCGACATAGCAAGTGTTGGTGTTGTCATCGTTGTTGTCGTAGGCATAACCGTAGGAGCTGTTACTGGTGCTGTCATCGTTGTTGTCGTGGGCATAACCGTAGGAGCTGTTACTGGTGTTGTCATCGTTGTTGTCGTGGGCATAACCGTAGGAGCTGTTACTGGTGCTGTCATCGTTGTGGGTGCTGGCATTAAAGTTGTTGGTGCTGCAGTTATCGTCGGAGTGGCTGTACCAGTACCTGCTGAAGCTGCTGTAACAGTTCCTGTTGGAGTAATTGTTCCCGTACCTGTTGTGGCAGGATCCACTCCTACAAACATTGGCATTTGAGCTGCCGATCCAGTACCAGTGGTACTGCCGCCAGCTGTTCCAGTCGGATCAGTTGAAGCAGCAGCAACGGTTGCTGTTCCAGTAGTAGTGGTTGTAGCTGGTACAACTGCATTTTGTTGAGGGATTGGATCGGCAATTACAGGAGGTGCAACTTGAAGCAGAAATGGCGTTGCTGAGTTGGGATCGGCTGTTGTGGGATCAAACGCTGCATTGGGATCAAGATTCGGATTAATCGTCCAAAGTGATTGATCAACTTGGGATAGCTGGGCTGCAGGAACGTTTGCGTAAATATCATAAGCCACATCCAAGGTTACATCATCGGAAATTTTGCCCACAAGGGTTGGATCCATATTTTGGAATTCAGGATACTGATCTAAGACACTAGGTATTGCATTATAAAGCTGTAAGGCTTGGAAATCACCTGTGGTGGGATCCACTTTCGCACTATCTTTAATTGCATCGGCAACTTCCTGATTGGTGATAGTTGGGGCTGAAGGTGTTGGGGTTGGCGTTGGAGTGGTTGGCACCGTTGTTGGCGCTAAGCTTGCAGCACCACCAAAATTACGGGACACAATTTCTCGGGCCACATCCATTAAGGCTCTGGTTTGATTACCCGCAATGGGTGAAAGGGTGTCGTAATCTTTCAAGAAGCTGGCGACCTCTCCGGCTGGCGGTTGATACCCTTGAACAGCCGTTAAGAAATCCGTTATTGATTTGGATGCTCCGGTATCATCCAATCCATTTTGCGTGAGGAAGTTGACAAAATCAGGCGTTTCAATCACACCATTTAAGAAATCAGCGGTTGAGGTCTGCCCGGTCATTAAGTTGGTAAAGTCGGTGTTAAAGTTAGGATCTTGTTTACTAAATAAGCCGTACACATTGTTAATTAAATCCGTGTCGCCAAGGTCACTTCCACTAAGGTAAACCGTGGTGGTTGAATTGGTATTGGTACTGGTTGTGGTATTTGTAGTGGTATTGCTTGACGAATTGGTGTTATTGTTAATCACCGTTGTTGAACCATTGGTCCCGTTGGTACCATTTGTGCCGTTAGTGCCGTTAGTGCCATTCGTCCCGTTGGTGCCATTGGTACCATTTGTCGAGGTTGATGGGGTTGGTGTAGGCGTTGGCGTTGGTGTTGGGGTTGGGGTTGGTGTTGGCGTTGGCGTTGGCGTTGGTGTTGGGGTTGGTGTTGGCGTTGGGGTTGGCGTTGGGGTTGGGCTGGCTGCCTGCGTGGTGGCAGATTTTGTACTACTACTACTTTTTGATCCGCCGAAAAGCCCTGACAAAAGCAAGAGAAGCATCGGGGAAAACCCACCACCACCCAGTGCTGACAACCCTCTGACAAGGGGTGCAGCATAAGAGGCTGTGGTAGGATATACTGAAGACGTTGCAGAGCTTGGGTAGTAGCTAGCAGCAGAAGGATAGCTATTAATTGGTGTTGTTGGTGCGCTTGCTACTGAACTCCCAAGATAAGCCGTTGGATTAAAGCTTGCATAACTGGTTGGTTGCGGCATACTAGCAGATGCATACTGTTGTGTAGGTTGATATGTTTGTCCAGCAGGTTGAGCAGAGTAACCTTGCATCCATACGGGTGTTCCTGGTCCAGCCCCAATGGTTGCAGAAGCATATGGACTATTCCCAATTACACTGGGATCTGTTGATGTCATTGCATATGGGCCTAAACCTGCTAAAGTCATCTTGTCTCTCGTGTCCTCTTCGCTTGCTTTACGGAATTTTTTTATCAACCGTGTGCTATGTCAAAAACAATTCCTACTAAAATAAAAACAAGCAGCATGCAAAAATTTCGTCTCAAACTTTAAAACTTTATTAAATCTCATGCAACGAATCTTTTTACCCAAGCTGTGCCAAGGTCTTGGCAAAACCCCCCTCTGTCTAAAGGATCCCTTCCTGTCATTATGCCTGTAAAATAGGAAAATACGATTCACACAAATTAAAAAACATCCTTTAGATATATGCCTAAACACTATATTCGCTGGTATGAAAAAAATCCCATCCTCAAAGAATCCTTTGAAGCGTGGGAAAATTTTCCGCATCCGCTGCGGCGTGCCTTGGGGAAATATCTTTACCATAAGGCCAAAAGCCTCCAAAAACCTCAGTATTTAAAAGGAAAAAATCGGCTTGATGCCATTTCTCGTTCCTTTCCACAAGTACAAGTTTTCTTTAAGCGGCGACGATGGTACGACCAGGATCCCTTTGTGAGAAAAGCCTTTTTAGTTATGGGAGACTTGGATAAAGAAACGTTAGTTCAATTGGCCGAATACATTATAATGCTTAAAATTTATAGCCAAAAATATAATTTACGGATCACAGAAATGTCTACAACCGAGCTAGATGATCTCATTCATAAGGTTTTTTCACTTTCTCGGAACAACTTTTTTGACCAATAACGCGTTGCGCTTCACAGAACTTCTTCAAACCACTAGCAATATTTATTTACATAAGATGTTATAAATAAAGTGTTTATAGTAACCTTCTCTTGAACTATTTTATTGTTTGTTTCAAGAGAAGGACTACCACAATGCAAATTTCAAGCGTACAACCCCATGTTAAACCACTTAAACCACGCTCCCTTCGTTTTGGCGAAAAAACAGGATTAGAAGGAGAAACGTTTCGGGATTATATTCAACGCTTAAACGGTCAAATGGACCAGGTAACAACAAGTCTGAGTCACAATACTAAACGGGCTCATCGTGTGGCACAAACATCGTTTTTTTCAAATACCGATGGTGGAAAAGCATTAGGTGATGCAGCCCTTGCCCATCACCGAGATTTGGTGGAACTCCACAAATCCGTGGGAAGAGTTGTCACCATGGTAAAAGCCAGAGACCAGCGTTCAGCTTCATCATTGCAGACATTTCTTGTCGATTTTCATCAAAAACTGGGGGAAATGACTGATCGATTGGGAAATACCTACCAAAACGCTGTAAGAGCAGGCGATCATGCTGCATTCTTTCCGGCTGCTGCCTCTGGACTTGCTTTAGCCGATCCCTTTACGCAACACATTGAAGCAATGGGTGCTTTATTTCAAACCTTTCACAAGGCATCCGAACTGGCTAAATAAGGCTTCAGGCGACACTATTAAATACCACTTTGTCACAGACGATGCGATGTTTTTGCATCGTCTTTTGCCGTGAAAAGGCTGATTATTTCGCAAAACCGATTAAGATTCTCCATGTCGGTCATAGTCACCGATCTTGGTTTCACCATAATGACTAGTGTGACTCAACTCTTCTACTTCCACTCTTAGGACTTATAGACCTCAGATGCATGTCTGGGGTCTTTTTTTATCGATTGGCACGGTATTTACACCCCTAGGAATCATTTCTCATGCTTGGGACAGCCAACAGCGTGATTTTTTTGTATACTCATGCAGGGATCACTGGATGTGGCCATGGTTACAGAAGAAGGTCATACTCATGGGCGGTTATATGATTCCACAGCTTTATGTACCACCGATGCCGGGAATCCATTTTGTGGGGCCTGCATCCCCGATGGTTTACCCTGCTTACCCGTGGGCGCAACAAGTGCCCGGGTATAACCTTCATTATTCATTGCCCCCTGGATATTATCCCCCTGCCGCATACCCAGCGTCTGGTCGAGTTTATCCGCCCAATTGTCAGCCTGCGCTAAATACCCAACCGCCCCAAACGCCTACTCCACATCCCACTTTTCCCAAAGAAAAAAGGGCCCGACTAAAATCCTTGGAAAAGCTGCGGGCTTTCCGACAAGGGGCCAATATCACCTTTTTGCCCGCACTGTTAATGGGAACCTTAACGTTCCTGTGTCAGTCAAATCCCTTTGCCAACAAAGCAGTGCTTAAAAACGGCCTCAAAAAATCAGCGCTCTGGACCATCCTTTTTATTGCAGTTGGCGGGTATGCGAATCTCTTGCAGACCTCCCCCAATTCATGGCTTCAACGTATGAAACAAAGCATTAAGCAGCCCCCAACAAAAGGTTAGAGAACTGCTTTCACCATCGAGACCAAGCGATTGGGATTAAAGGGCTTCATTACAAAACACTCCACATTAATATTCATCCGCTGAATAGCTTGCTGCTCGTCTTCATTCTCCATCAGGATAATCGCAGGGATATCATATTGCGGACCACGGGTTCTCAGTTTTCGCACAAAAATAGACCCGCGGTGATCTGGCATTTCCTGCTGAATAATGAGCAATTCAAACAACTCTCGGTTCAGCTGAAACAATCCTTCTTCAGCTGAATTAACTGTCAAAACCTTGTAATGAGCATGGTTTAAAATGGTTTTAATCAGGGTTGCAGACGTTTTATCGTTTTCAATAAGCAAAACAGGGGAATCACTTTTTTTCATTCGAGACCAATTATTGGTTAAAAGGTCTCTATCAACGCCCTCTCCAACAAAACCACCTTTCGCAACCTTATCTTCCTTAGGAGTCTCTGGTGGCTCACCTGTTAATTCACTTTTCAGCATGGCCAGTTGCGACATCATGTCATCTTCTTCATCGGGGAAGAGATCTGAAAGCTTAGCAGGCTCACTTTCCATGAGGTATTCAGACTCCCCAAATTTTGCCTTTGGCAAAAATAAATCTAGAGGCTCTTCTTCGTCTTCATGCTCTTTTTTAGGGTAGAATTGACCTGTTTTAAGGGGAGGCTGATCATTAGAGGCGGAAAAGGCTGAGAGAGTTTCATCCTTAGCTTTTGCTTCAGAAGCCATCGCCTTAACAGCTGAGGTATTGTCTTGTTGTTGGTTTTTCAGCTTAGTTTCTGCCGGCAAATCGGCTTCTTCATCTACTTTTAGAGAGGGAGAAGCTTTTTCGGCTGAAATCAAAGATGGCGGGGCTTGATCAAAATCGGTCCCTTCCATCAACAATTGAAGCGCTTCAATGCTTTCAAACAATTGCCGCGGAATTCTCCCCCGATCTTTCTCTCTTTTCAAAATATATTCTCGAAATAAGTCTTCCTGAAGGGTTTTCATAATGGTGATAAATAAACGGCTTTTATCCAAAAGCGGACTCACCAGACAATAATCTGCAATTTTGCCACTATGAACCAGTTCTGAGGCAGACATGAGCTCTTGCTGTGTGCAGAGCAATATAATTTTACAATCCCGCTTTTGGTTTTGAATGTTGTCCCAGACATTGGTTTTCTTAAAGCTGGTGGAACCATCAGAATGCTGAACCAACTGAAAGTTCTTCGAATCAATCCCGGTAATCAGGATATCCACATCCCCATTTGCCAACTGTTTTTGCATCACCGCCTCAGAGTCGGTAATGGACAGGTGAAAAATGGGGATATCCAATAACGGTGATACTTTAGGAACCCAGTTTTGATTTTCGTGATAAAAAATAACGCGATATCGAAAGGCCATAGCGGGGTTTTCTGCCCTCTTAAAAAGAACCGATAAATTTATTGTACACTGCATTTTTGAGGGTGTTGGCTTTGTCCGTCATGAATCAACCTTTTAAAGGGGAAAACAAGGGGAAGAAGCTCCTTCTTGTTGAAGAGGCTCCCCCTTATGAGAAAAAGTGGATGGCCATTCTATTTCAATACTTTCAGAAGCCACTTTTTCTCTATACCCGCTATCAAGAGCTAGCCAATGGATATATCCTAAGCAGGAATATCCTTGAAAATAGATTAAGCAGACTGCAATAAGTCTTCTATTAAAAGCGAATCTGGGGTGACATTGAGGGATTTTTCCTCACGATACGTGACATGGCCTGGATAACTATTCGGAATTTTGCGAACATAGCGAGCTTCGGTATAAACTACCGGCACATTCACACTGTCTCTGGCCTGGCTAAAATAAACCGCAAGCATCGCCGCCTCTAAAAGTGTTTCATCGGGAATAGCCTGTTTTTCTTCCTTCTTAATCAGCACATGAGATCCCGGTAATAAATGGGTATGGAGCCAAAGGTCTTGGGGTTTCGAAAGTTTTCCCACAATTTGGTCATTCTGCAAATTATTTTTCCCCACAAAAATGGTAAATCCCTGCGAGGATTTCACCGACAAGGGCAAAGACGCCTTGGCCTTTCCTTTCTTCTTGTGAGATAGATCAGCTTTGATCCACTCTTGAGATTCAAAGTCCTCTTGCACCGCATTTAAATCCTGCTCATGCTGAGCCAAAGCAATGGCAGTTTCCAAGGTCTTCATATAATCCACAGTTTGAGCCAATTGTTCGGCTTGCTGCAAGGCCATTTGCTCTCGTGCCTGTGCTTTTTTATACCGTTTGTAATACCACTGGGCATTTTCTGAAAGGCTTAGCGTTGGCTCTAGCTCAATTTCAATGGGCTCACCAGTCTCATAATCCATCACCTCGATTTTGTGGCCATGGCTTTGGACATGTTGGCTGTTGGCCAGGGTCAACAGATCTCCTCGCTTTTTCAAGGACTCAATCACTTCAGGGCTGCTTCTTTGAAGCTCTTGGCGTCGTTTAATCACTTTTTTCTCTTGATTTCTGAGAATCTGCCTTAACGCCTGTTTTCGGGAACGAAGGCGATCCTCACGTAAATGAGTCATATAAAAAGATAGAATCATGGGCTGAACACCATCCATCCCAAGCCAACCAGCCTCTCCCTGATGGTCTGGCAAAAGAGAAAATTGGCTGTAATCTTTTCGGATCGCTGGAAACAGACACGTTCCGTTGAAAAGATTTTGGAGGGCTGCATAGGCTTTGCCAGGTTCAGTGTAATAAGTTAACAAATCCGATATAATGGCTTTTCCAGTCCCCATAAAGGTTGTTGTTAAAGCCTCTGCTGGATCTTGTTGCTGCGCTTTTGCAGATGCAATAACTGAGATAATTTCATTTTGGGAAGTATACCGTAAGGCGTTCTTTTCCGGACGCGGTGGCGGAACATAGGGATACCCAACACTAATCTCCCGTTGACGGCTCATCTGCTCAGACACGCCATGGGCACACCCTAAAATCATTTTCAATTCATCATCATAGAGAATAATGTTGCTATTTTTTCCCATCAATTCAATAGAAAGCATCACCTGAACCTGCTGTCCCAGCTCATTATAATGCTCCATGGCGATATTTAAAACCCGTTCATCCGGTAAGGTAAAAATCCGTTTAATCCGGGCCGAAAGCAGATGCTTTCGTAAAACCATACAAAAATTAGGCGCTTTATCCGGAAAGGTCAAAAATGAAGTATCTTCAAGCAAGGCACAAAAAGCATATTCAGGGCGAATATTAATATAGAGTTTTTGCCGAACAGCATCTCCCCCCACCCAGATGTGTAAAAGCAATTCGTGGTGACTTGCCTGCTGAATTTTGTTAATTTTACCCCCTGCCAGCTTAAGATCCAGCTCTCCTGCCAGATAATGAAGTGTCAGGGCATCAAGAGGTTGCATTACACGGGTTGATGGTAAACGTGAAGGATACGTTCAATAATAGAAGTGGTGCTTCGACCTGCCACCATGGGGATAAAGGTCAATTTTGCCCCCATGGCCTCTAAAACAGGTGCTTCCGGCAAGGTCTTGGGATCATACTCTCCGCCTTTCACATGAACATCGGGGCGAATTTGCTTCAGCAAAGAAACTGGCGTTTTTGCTTCAAAAAGCGTTACATAATCCACACAGGTTAGTGCGGCCAATATCTCCGCACGTTCTTCTTCTGGCACAATGGGGCGATTTTCCCCTTTTAACTGCTGAACAGAAGTATCGCTGTTGAGCAGGATGACCAAAACATCACCCTGCTCTTTTGCAGCCTGTAAATAACGGAGATGGCCTACATGAAGCACATCAAAACAACCGTTTGTGGTCACAATCCGTTTCCCCAACTGCCGACATTGCTGGAGTTGTGTGAGAAGGGCATCAGGGGTTAGGACTTTTCCCACGGTGATTATTGTTCCTTGTTTTTTTGCGCAGAATCCCCTGAGTCGTTAGCAGAGGTTTCTGTTTTTTTGTCTTCTAAGAAGCGATATTTCGGTGCAAGCTCAATTTTGGCTTCACTTTTCTTTTTCTGAATCCAATCTTGCATCAACTGGGTTTTGCGTTGGTTTTCAAGATAGGCAATCAAGCGATCTTTCACCTGAGTAAAGCTTTCTTTCTCAGGAGCCCGTCGATCCATCACTTCGATAATGTGATAACCAAAGGGACTTTGCACAATACCATCATGAATTTGTCCAGGTTTGGTATCAAAAGCAGCGTCAGAAAACGCAGGCACCATCATACCTTTTGAAAAATACCCCAGATCACCACCATTTTTAGCACTGGCCGTGTCATCAGAGTTTTTCTCAGCAATTTGGGCAAATTGGTCCGGATGAGCTTTCACTTCATTATAAAGTTCTTCCGCTTTGGCCTTTTTCTGGGCCATGGTACTTGCCACCTGTTTTGCAATGTCTTCCGGTGTGGCATTTTTCTTTAAGGCCTCATAATCAGTTTGAATTTGTTTTGGATCGGCTGAAACCAATATATGGCTAGCTTTAACTTGCTCAGGCCGATCAAAATCTTTTTGATGCGTTGTATAGAAAGCTTTTGCTTCTGCTTCAGAAACTTTATACTTATCCCCGGCGATATCCGTAATCAGTTTGTCTCTTAAAATCTGATCTTTCAGCTCATCTTTGAAATCAGCCTGGGTCACGTCAAAACTTTTCAGTTGTTTCTCTAGCGCCTTCTCACCGCCAGCCTTGGTCACCTGCTTTTGATAAGCAGCTTCAACATCTTTATCAGAGACAGTAATATGACGTTTTTCAGCTTCTTGCTTCACCAGGGTTGATAAAATCAAATTTTCCAAGGTGATTTTTTTGAACATATGGGTTAAGGCATCATATTTGGGGTCAGACAGGTTTTTGGCATCTAAATGCATCATGCTTAAAACATGGCTGTAGGTTTTTTGAAACTCTGCTTTGGAAATGACTTGATTATTAATCTTAGCAACCATCCCCCCGGATAACATATTGCCGCTGCATCCAAACAAAAGGCTTATTGCCAGGATACCAGTCGCCAATCGCATTTTGGTGGTGTTTAACATTCAATCTTCCTCTTTAATTCACCGTATACACTGACACTTTGCAAAGGATATTATTGACATGATGGTACTGCAATTTCCAGTGGCGCGCCAACACAGATCTCTTCAAAATCATTGGGGGGCCCTCCCCAGCCCTAAATATCCCATACCCCACACATTTTGCTTTAAGTGTTAGCGGCCTGGTATATAAAGACATAAAGCCACTAGAGTGGCGTGGGGCGAAGCCCCACAAAACAGAGAGGGGTTCCCGGGAGAGAACGGCCCCGCATCTTTCGTTTTATTCAGCTCCTTAAATCCCTTTTTCAGAAATGCACTTTTTCACAAAATTTGTGAGGGAGGGGCGGGGAAGGAACGGCCCCGCATCTTTCGTTTTATTCAGCTCCTAAAATCCCTTTTTTCAGAAATGCACTTTTTCACAAAATTTGTGTTTGTGTTATATTACAAAGCCATATATGGAACGGGAAAGAAAGGAATACCCCCAAAATGGAAGTCATTTTGATTAAAGACGTCGATAGCCTTGGAGAAAGTGGCGACGTTCAGAACGTTGCTGACGGTTATGCCCGTAATTATCTTTTTCCAAAAGGACTTGCCGTGAAAGCAACCACAGGTGCACGAAAAGATTTATCCACTCGGATTGAACGGATTCGGGTGAAAGCTGAGAAAAAACATCAGGAAGATTTGGAAAAATCAGCCAAAATTGAAGCCATTGGCGTGTTAATCTTAACCGCACGGGCTGGTGAAAGCGGCAAATTGTACGGTGCTGTCACCACCAAAGAACTCTCTCGGTTGATCACCGAAAAGGCTGGTTTGGAAATTGAACGCAAATCATTGAAACTGAACCACCCCATCAACCGCCTAGGTGATTATGAACTTCAAATTCGCCTTTCACCACGAGTTCAGGCAACATTGCAAGTAAAAGTGCAAGCCGACGCAGACTCTGAGCTTGAAGTCTCGCTAAGCGAAGAATAGTCCAACAGCCTTACTTTTAATTTCAACGCTTTCAGGTTACTTAAACCTGTAGCTGAGTGGGTTATGCCATTCCCCATTATACTGATAGGAGAGAAAAACAATGATTTCATCTGTTCAAATCCATCCCCATCAGCGCCGTTATACTCAATCGAAAAATATATCACGGCGTCTCTTATCGGCAAACACACCAGATACACTTCGCTTCGGCAAAACCACGGCAGATAAACCGCCCGAACTGTCTCCCCTTGATGAAAAATTATTTTCAACCCTCTTGGTGATGAATACCACCCAAGAGCTTTCCGAAATCTTAAAGCACACGAAAAAACGCTCATTTTTCGGATTGAAGCAGGGCCTGAATATCAATGCGATTTATATGGGTAAAACGCCGCTTCAAATGGCAATCCTCATGAATTCTGCTGGCTTGGCAGAACCAATACTGGCCCATCCAGAACTTGATATCAATGCCCAAAATCCTTTTGGGGATACCGCTTTACACACCGCCATCTGGGGCGGAAATCCCCGCATTATTGAGGCTCTCCTTGAAATGCCCAACCTGGATATCAATGTTCAGGGTGATTTTAAGAGAACCCCGTTGATGCTTGCTGCTGAACATGGCGATTTTGACACAGCACAAGCCTTGCTCGCTCACCCTGAGATTGATTTAGAAAAACGCAACAAATGGGGGCAAACGGCATTGGATGTTGCTCGTGAGCGGAAATGGCCGGATATTGAAGCCTTAATATTAAACAAATTAGCCAACCAATCTTTTTCATAATTTTTATAGCCGGCTCCTTCGCATCCCCCTTCCCTCGGCCAGTATTTGGCCATGGGGATAAGGAAAAAGTGGATTTTTGGAAATGTTGAAAAGAAAGCTTGCTTCTCTCCGACAGATGGAGGAGCTGGGAATCGGTTTCTCCTCTAATTAATTGAGTTTGTTCCATCGAAATTTTGGGAAACCTATGCCGGATCATTGAGAATTGGCATCGATTCCACCAAACAATGGATGAAAATGATCCATCAGAAGGGCTACGCTGATGCATGAACGTTTTAAGGTGGAGAAAATTCCGATGGTTTATCCCGTAGGAATTGAGGCGGCGACACAACGAATTCAAGAGATCGAGCAACGAATCGCCTCTTTTGATCAAAATCAAACCAACTCAGTGGATCAAAACAGCAGTAAAAATGTGTTTGGTCAGATTTTGAATGACAAAATGCAGACTGGATCCAAAACCAGCTCTGCCAGCATGAAAGCTATTGAAAATATGATTGCCTCAGAATCGGAAAAAGTGGGGATTGATCCCAATTTGGTAAAAGCTGTGGTAAAAGCCGAATCAGGGTTTAATCCCAACGCCGTTTCCAAAGTGGGAGCCGAAGGATTGATGCAACTGATGCCTTCTACGGCACAAACATTAGGCGTTAATACACCCTTTGATCCCTTGGAAAACATTGATGGGGGGAGCCGTTATTTAAAATCGCTTTTAAATAAGTATCACTCGGTTCCCAAAGCAGTGGCTGCATACAACGCAGGCCCTGGGGCTGTGGATACATATGGTGGCGTGCCACCGTATCAAGAAACACAAAATTATGTTCAGCAAGTACTGACCTACCAACGTCAGTATGAATCGCAGAATTTGGAGTAAGTTGCCATGTTAAAGGGAATTTATTCAGCCGCCTCGGGAATGACCAGTCAGATGATGTTAACTGACGTGGTTGCAGACAACCTGGCCAACATGAACACACCCGGATATAAAGCCTCTGGGGTGGAGTTTAAACCCTTTGGACAAACCCTCATTGATTACATGGGGAATAATCAAACCAAACCTTTGGGCACCATGGCATCGGGGTCTGAAGTAATGGCCACCGTTGTTAACTTTGCACAAGGCGACTTAACGCAAACCGGTAGCCCCCTTGACTTAGCCCTCCATGGGCAGGGATTTTTTACCGTTAAAGTGCCGCAAACCGGGCAAATTTTGTATACCAGAGCCGGTAATTTTACCCGAGATGAAAAAGGGTATTTGATTACAATGGACGGTGAACGGGTTCAGGGCGATCATGGGGATATTCTGATTCCCAAAGGCGCCAAAAAAATTGATATCTCCGAAATAGGAGAAGTAAAGGTAGACGGTAACACCGTGGGCAAACTCAAAATTGCCCAGTTCCAAAATATGTTGTCCCTAAAACGCATGGGGTCCAGCCTGTTTGAAACCACGGAGACCCCACTGCCGAAGATCTCTGGTGTTCAGGTTGAGCAAGGCTTTCTGGAGCGATCCAATGTGAATATGATTAGCCAGATGGTAAACTCCATCTCTGGGCTTCGCACCTATGAGACCATGCAAAAAACCATTCAACTCCAGAACGAGACCCTACAGAAATCCGTTAACAATGTGGGCACAGTTTAAGAAAGCAAGATTTAGTTAAAAAGGTTAATTTGATGAGAAAGATGAGAAAAAAGAGAAGAGCAAACAAAATGAGCCAGAGCCAATTGGAGGGTGCCTTATGCTAAGAGCCTTATTTACGGCAGCAACAGGAGCCGAGTCGCAACAAACCAATATTGATGTGGTTTCCAACAACATTGCCAACGTCAATACAACGGCTTTTAAAAAGTCGCGAGCAGAGTTTCAGGACTTGCTTAGCGAAAATATAAAAAGCCCGGGCACCATTGGCGACCAAGGAACAACACTACCTGTAGGGATTCAAATAGGCTTGGGTGTCAGAACATCTGCGACACAACGCATTTTCCTGGCCGGTTCTCGATATCAAACTGGTAATCCACTAGATGTTTCCATTGATGGCGATGGCTTTTTCAAGGTACAGCTCGATAACGGTGAGTATGCCTATACCCGAGATGGCAGCTTTAAGCGAGATGCCAATGGTCAAATGGTCACTTCTGACGGTTATATTGTTCAACCTGCCATCACCATCCCCAGTGATGCCACTGAAATTTCAATTTCACAAAATGGAACCGTTTCGGTAAAACAAGCTGGTTCTACAACCTTAAGCCAGGTTGGGCAGCTGACCATGGTAAAATTTTCCAACCCTGCAGGCCTAAGCAGTATGGGACATAACTTATATCAACAAACCCCCGCAGCAGGAGACCCCCTTGAAGGGGTTGCCGGACAGGGCGACTTTGGAAACACCATTATTAGCCAAGGTTATTTAGAAGGCTCCAATGTGCAAATCGTGGAAGAGATGATCAACCTGATTTCCGCCCAACGGGCCTTTGAAGCAAACTCTAACGTTATTAAAACCGCGGATCAAATGCTACAAAAACTCAATAACCTGGTTTAAGAGAGGATTTTTAAGTGAAGACATTTCGTAGAATAAAGGCAATTTTATTTACCGGGCTCATCGCCTTGGTACTGCCTTTGTCTACGTTGGCCTGGGCCGAAGTGATTATTACGCCCCAAGGCATTGATGCAAAAGTGAAGGATTACATCCTTAAAACCACGCCCTTGGATGACCCATCCGCATCCCTTCACGTAAAAACCTTGAAAACCCTTTCTGACCCCATTGTGTTAAATGGGGACCATGTGAAATTTATGTTTGACGACAGTCGGCCCGTCCCATTAACCTTTCGGACCATTGTCCAAGTCACCATCAGCACTGATGAAGAAACAAAGAATCTGGGCATTCCAGTTCAACTGTCTATCGAGCGTCCGGTTTGGGTTGCAACACATTTAATCCGGGCAAGACAACCCATTACCTTAAAAGACGTCATGCTGCAACGAAAAACCTTAGATCTAAAATCCCCGTATACCTTGGGTAAAAATGACAGCATTGCTGCTTACACCAGCCAAATCAATATTACGCCTGGAAGCATTCTGGATATTCGTACACTGAAAATGACACCAGCGGTATATCGTAACGATGATGTGCGTCTGATTCTATCCATGGCTAGCGGTGTGAAAGTCAGTATCTATGGCAAAGCCATGGAAGACGGTGCCATTGGAACAAAAATCCGGGTTGAGCAAAGGCTTTCAAATAACACCCTCCGGGCATATAACGGTGAAGTGATTGGAAGGGATGTTGTTCAAGTGAATTTGTAGACCCCCATTAACAGTTGTAACGGAGAGAGAGAAAACCAAGCAAAAATGAAACACCTGATTCAAAAGCCGCTTAAATATACAACCTTAGCCCTTCTGGCTACGAGCATTGCCATAACGGCAACTGCAAACATGGCCCAGGCTGAGTCTTTATTTCAAGCTGGGGTTTCCTATCAATCATCCCAACCTTTTACCCCCCGATCGCTTTTTGCAACACCCCGATCAACCCATATTGGTGACATGATCACCATTAGTATTAACGAAACCACCCAAACCACGGTACAAAACAACAACACCATCTCCAATAAGCGCACATTATCTGAAAACAGTTCTAATATCTTAAACAGCATTATTAAACGGGTTGTGGGTGTTGGGAGTTTACTTCCCAGTGTTGATGGGCTGAATAATGACAATGAAACTTCCGTTACGGCAAAAGCCCAGAAAACCTATTCATTCACCGATTCTATCACCTGTCAGGTGGTTCAAGTGCTTCCCAATGGCGAAGTAGTGGTTCAAGGACGAAAAACCATTTTTGCAAACAACGAAGAACAAGAGCTTTTGGTGAGTGGCATTATCAATCCATATTATCTGGATGCCAACAATAACATTGCTT
>JANWIO010000164.1 GCA_025449835.1 Vampirovibrionales bacterium | reverse complement strand
TGGGTAATTTTTATAATAAAGAAGATGCAGCGGTTTTGAGCGATGAACGGGGATGGGAAATGAAAGCGGATAGCAACCGGGGATACCGACGGGTTGTCCCCTCTCCCAAACCCATCAAAATTATGGAAGAATCCGCCATTCGCCATTTGGTAGATGGGGGCTCCATTGTAATGTCTGGCGGTGGTGGTGGCATTCCTGTTGTTGAAGAAGACGGCTCACTAAGGGGTGTTGAAGCCGTTATTGATAAAGATTATGTGGCTTGCCTCCTTGCAAAACGTTTGCAAATTCCAGAGTTGGTAATTTGCACCGGTGTCGACCAACTTTACTTAGACTATGGTACACCCGATGAGCGTCCTCTCGGAACAGTCACGGTGGCGGAAGCAAAATCATACTTGACTGAAGGTCATTTCCCGCCAGGGAGCATGGGGCCAAAAGTGGAAGCCTTGGTGAATTTCATCGAAGAAGGTGGAAAAAGAGCCATTTTAACACGCTTAGAAAAACTCAACAGCGCTTTAATCGGTGAAACAGGGACTCAGTTTGTGAAGGACAACCGAAATTAGAAATTCACAGTATAATAAGGCATGGTATGGTCCTCATTTCAGACTGATTTTTAAAGTAGAAGGCAGACAAAAAGGGAATTTCAATTGTGAGTGAATATATTTTCAAACTCAAAAAGGGTGACTTGGAGTTAGAGTTAAAAAGTGATGATGCCAAATTCATTGAAATGCAGATGGATAATTGGCGAAATATGCTTTTAACACAGCAGGATCATCACTAAATATGGATTTATGATGGACGCTGAGGAAAAACATTTTTACCAAATTGATTTAAAACAAGGCGATCTTCTTATCGAGCTGATTTCAGACGATATCAGTTTTATTGGAGTGCAAATGCAGCGATGGTGTGAAGTTTATATTGATAATTCTTATCAACCCATTAAAATTCCACTAGGACTTCCAGGCGTAACACCCTCTCATACAACAGCAAGACCCACTCCTTCAGTAGCAGTAGAGGAAAAGGGTGAAGAATCACCTCCTGAAAAGTTGGTTGACGTCCAAAATCCAAATGAAGCCCTCATGCAACATGTTCTCCATTTAGAACAACAAGTTGAACTTTTGACCAAACAAGCCATGCAAGCCCAGCAGCAAGTTACTGTTCAGAAACCTCAAAGACCAGAAGATCCAACGGCCGTAGAAGCGTTTGTTGCCCCGGCTCACAATGATGTCACGAGTAGCTTTGATAACTTTCAATCCACCTTGCCAGAGTCTCAATCGGCTCCATTGACATTTGAACAACCTGTCAATAACCCGGCGATTTCTGTTCAAAACAAGCCAGAAAAAAACCATCGGGAAATACTGGAAACGATTGTGCTCCCTGATTCACAGGTAGAAGTTAAAGAATCTAAACAATCTGTCAAAAACTCAGATTTTTCGACAAATGAGACAACACAAGCCAAAGCTGAACCTCCTACGCTTCAACCGAGTAATCCAGAAGATCTTGACCTCTTATTAGACTCATTAGCCTCTGACCTTGAGGAAGAAACAGAAATAAAAGTAGAATCTCCTCCGATAACAGCAGATATTCCCCAAAAAGCCCCTAAAGCTTCCAATGAAGCACCGCCATTGCCTTCACGACCTGGGAATAAAGTAGAAGCGGCGCCTCTGTCTTCAAAAACAGAAGCCGTTACAAACGACCTGGATGATTTTGAGAAAGATTTACAAGCCTCATTACTTGCAGAGAATATGCCACCTCAAAAAGCACCTGTTGCAGGGGCACAACCATATCCTCCACCAATAGAGTCAACAGCCCAAGAGGAAATAGTCTCTCAACCCGTGGAGAAATCGCCACAAGAAGAAACAGCAGAACCAGAAGAAGTAACTTCTCCAAAAGAAGAGAGTACTACACAGCCAGGGTTAACACTGCCAGAGGAAGAACACGAGCGTCCTGATGTAAAATATGATTTTGGCATTCCGCCACCGCCGCCATCAACAGATCCCGAAATTAAAAAATTAAGTTTAGAAGCCATTGAAAACATATCACTTTCCCCTGCTGATTTGGATAGTCCCTTTCCAGAAGGGTCAGATGGAGACGAAGATGTGCCCCAAAAGAAAGTGACGGAAGCTTATTCTTCAAAACATTTGGAATCAGGTCCCCCTCCAGAACTTCAACAAATGCCTGATTCAGAATTGTCAGAGATAGAAGATATGCAAATTGAATCGTTTCAAGAATTTTGTGACCTAGCACCAAAAGCAAAAGAAGGTCCTGATTATCTGATTTTGGCAGCGTATTTTCTAACGCAGTTCAAACAAGTCGAAAAATATGCCCTGAAAGATCTCAATACCCAATTGGTTCGCTCTGGCTTAACGCCGATTAATCATGCGATTCTCGAAAGCGCCGTGGAAAAAGGGCTTTTATCTTTGGTGCCAGACATGACCGGTGCTGCAAACGCTGCAGAGTATACCATTACAGCAGATGGCCAGAGTCATGCAAAGTCCTTTATTCAATACTAATTGGTGACGCTAACTGTTTTATTTCAGGTCGATAGGGTTCGATATGGATGGTAATCAGTGCGCCCGGGAAAGTCTCTGACAACGCCAATTCAACTTGATCACAATATTCATGGGCTTCTTCAACTGTTAAATTCGGCAAAACCAATAAATTAAATACGATAAGGCGCTGAGAACCTGACCGACGTGTTTTTAAGGAATCTATCCCCATTGGGGATTCGGCAGGAAGGGTTTGATGGATAATTTCAATAATCCGCTGTTCTTCCTCAAACGGTAAAGCCGTATCCATGAGATGGTTAAAGACTTTTTTGATGATTTTAATTCCCACCATCAAAATTAATCCCGCAATAAAAAGTGCCATAACCGGGTCAAATATTGAGTTATGGGTCCATTTTACGAGAACTAACCCAACAATCACTGCAATAGAAGTCCAAAAATCAGTCGTTAAATGATGCGCATCTGCATAAAGCGCTGAAGACTCGGTTTCTTTGGCAATGCGAAAGAGAAACTGACTCACCACCAAATCCAGAACCAAGGACACCCCCATCACAACAATCGCTGGAATAGGCTCAATGGTTTCAATAGATGGAACTAAGAGTTTATGCACCGACTGCCAGATGATAAAAAAGGCCCCCACCATAATTAACGTAGCCTCAATGAGGCCTGCAAAATCTTCAAACTTACCATGACCAAAGGGATGATCTGCATCGGGCGGTGCTTCTGCAATAGACACTGCAAAAAATGAAAATAAAGAAGCCACCAAGTCGATTAATGAGTCAATTGAAGACGCTAAAACCCCAACAGAGCCACTAATAATCCCCACAACCAGCTTGATAAGGATCAAAAAGCAGTTAAGCGCCACAGATAATGACGCTCCTAACTGCTTTTTCCTTTTAATCGCTGGCATTTACGATTCCTTTTGAATTATTGGTAAAGCAAACAAAGTCTTTGAAAATCATTATACAACCATTGTATTAGCGAAACGCCAAATCCTAGATTTTCGGCTTTGTCTTCGCTGTTTGCAAATAACGTTGCAGGTCTTCAGGAGTTAACTCCATTTTCTTACGCAATATTTCAGTAACACGTTTATGTTTTCCTTCTAATGCAATCACTAGAGCCGTTTTTCCATCCTGTTTTCTTTGTGCATTCACATCAGCACCCGCCTGAAGCAAGGCATTGATAACCCCTTTATGTCCATCTTTAGCGGCAGCCATCAACGCAGTGTTACCCTCTTCATCTTTTGCATTCACATCTGCCCCTGCCTCAATTAAGACTTTTAGAGCCTCTAGATTTTCACCAAAAAGTGAACGTTTCATAATGGGCGTTTCACCTTGGTCGTTTCTGGCGTGAATATCAGCACCTTTCTGAATTAATGCCTTTACAATGTCCTTATCACTACTACTTACAGCCTCCATCAAAGCCGTGTTTCCATTCTTATCCTTTGCATTAACATCCGCACCGACCTCAATTAAGGTTTTTGCAATCTCGTCATACCCTAAAGCAGTGGCACGAATCAGTGCTGTTGTCCCGTCATTTGTTTTTGCATTCACATTCGCACCTAAGGCGATTAATTGTTTAACAATATCCTCATAACGCCGATCAATTGCAAACATCAGCAATGTTTGGCCGCCATTGTTGGTCCTTGCATTAATATCTGCACCCGCTTTGATTAAAACATTGATAACATCTACATGTTTGGCAGTAACGGCATTCATCAGTGCAGTCCATCCAGCACTATTTTTTGTATCAATATTAGCCCCTGCCTTGATCAAGGTTTTTACCATCCCCACATCCCCACCAGAAGCCGCATTCAGAAGTGGTGTCCAGCGTTCATTATCGCTGGCATTCACATTTGCTCCCGCATTAATAAGGGTTCTAGCAATCCTTAAATGCCTATTAGCAGCTGCCCAAATCAGTGCTGAAGAATGCCGCAATTTTTGCTCCCCTGCATTCACATCAGCCCCGGCATTAATCAAGGCTTTTAAAACGTTTAAACGCCCTTTAACAACGGCCCACACCAAGGCAGTGGCCCTCATATCTTTATCTCTTGCTTCAATATCCACCTTGCCAGACTGTAGGTAGTCTAAGACAGTATCGGATTTTCCAGCGCTGGCTGCTTTAATGAATGCCGCAACATCCTTTTCATTAGAGACACCAAAGCGAATTCGATTTTTCACACTCGGGTTTGTCGGAAGTTTAAAAGAAAAAGTTGCTGGGAGTCTCAACATGAACTTCATTCCTTATTTTATTTTTGATATTTCTTTGAATTATAAAAAGAACTTATATTTACAACAAGCACCTATGCTTTTTTATTTACAAATGTTTCAGGCTGGATTTTGGGACAACTCAACGAAATTCAAGGCATTGATCCTGTAAAAATCACCGCGTAAAAAGGCAGCTCATTCCACATAAGGAAAACACAGTGAAACTTCTCTCACTGCGCTTTCCTTTAATATCCTTTAGTGGTTAAACGGCTTGGGTTCGTGTGGACGAAGAAGACGAGGAAGACGAAGAAGCTTGTTGTGCCTTCTTGGTCCGCCACCAGGCTAATAGTGAGCTAGCCACAAAAATACTGGAGTAGGTTCCCGTGAATATCCCCAGAATCATAGCCAGCACAAAATTACGAGTGGACTCGCCACCAAAGAAATAAAGCGCCAACAACGTTAACATCGCCGTAAACGAGGTATTGATACTACGAGCCAATGTTTGGTTAACGCTGATATTCACAATATCTGCAAAGGGCAACTTCTTGGTAAAGAGTACCCGAGCATTTTCTCGTATCCTGTCAAAAACAACGATGGTGTCATGTACGCTAAACCCAACAACCGTCAGGATTGCTGTCACAAACATACTGTCCACTTCAATGTGGTAGAACCAGCCGAGGATTGAGAATGCTCCCAACATAAAAATCGTGTCATGAATCAAGGCCACAATTGCCATCACAGCATAATCCAGCTGAAAGCGGAAAGTGAGATAAAGCACGATTAAGGTATAAGCTAACACAAGACCCCATCCAGCTTTAATAAACAGTTCTTTTGCCAGGGTTGGACCCACTCGTTCTTTCTGTAATAGCATATAATTGCCAAAATTATCCTTCAATACCTTTTGAAGCTGAATGGTTTTACTGGTAGAAAGATCCTGGGTTCGAATCGAAATCACAGAGCCAATAGCAGTTGCCTGTTGGGTTTCTTTTTGCTGTTCTGCCTGAGCAGCCCCTTTAAACATCTGCGTAATGGATTGAGGCTTTGCAGGAGCCTGTTGTGATTTTGTTGAGTCAGGATTTACGCCAGTGGATGTATCTTGTCCATTACTACCAGACTGATCAGAAAACTGCTTTGTCGTGACATTGTTCATTACACCCTTCATCCCAACTTCTGGTTTTTGAAGCTGAATTACAGGATTACTAATGCCAATGCCGTCCAGCAAACGGCGCATTTGGGGAATATCCTGCTCCTGGGTTAACTTTTTCTCAAAACCATATTGCAGCAATGTTCCACCCGTAAAATCAATACCCAACAACAACGGCGAATGGGTTGGATATTTAGCTACAGAAATTCCCATCATCACAAGGCCAGGAACCGTAATGATAAAAGAAATCAGGATATAGAGCCACATTTGCTTTAAGACATCAATAGGCCCCTTGACATATTGACTTTGAATTGATTTTTCCTCAGACATAAATCACATTTCCTCCATTAAGCCGTTGGATCGGGAATATCACTTTTACGGAGCCCATATAAAAAGGGTTTTTGTAGCGGCCCTCTATTGGGAATAAAGATTGCCATCAAGGTTCTTGTTACAAAAACAGCCGTAAAGAAGCTAACAATAACCCCTAATGCCAAACTGAACGCAAACCCTTTTACCAAACCTGTTCCCATCATATACAAAATAATACATGTAATAATCGTAGACATATTGCTATCAAAGATGCTGGGGAAGGCTCTGTCAAAGCCTAGTTCGATGCCCTTTTCAAGGCTTCGCCCAAGCTTGAGTTCCTCCTTCGTTCGCTCAAATATCAGAATATTCGCATCGACCGCCATCCCCACACTTAGGATTAACCCCGCTATTCCTGATAAGGATAGGGCCGTCGGGGTGAGCTTTAAAATCCCAAAAAGCAGGATAGCGTAAATTAATAGTGCAGCACAGGCAAACACACCGGGTAATCTGTAATACCCCAGCATGAACAGCATAACGATGAGAATACCAACAATTCCAGCATGGATACTTCGTTGAAGAGACGCTTTACCCAAAAGCGGTCCAACACTGGTTTCCTCGATAAAACTGATATTGACCGGAAGCGCCCCGGCATTCAAGATATCAACAATCGATTGAGCCTTTGCTTTCGTAAAATCCCCTGTAATTTCAGCATTCCAGCCACAAATAGCCTCATCAACCCTGGGTGAAGACTGAAGTTCATTATCAAAGAAAAACCCCAGTTTCAC
>JANWIO010000163.1 GCA_025449835.1 Vampirovibrionales bacterium | reverse complement strand
TCGCCAATTCAATATGGGCCACACAATCTCATCGAGGTGATGTCTCACGATAAGAAAACATCGGCGGATGGGTCTTTAAGGCTCGTTCTTCCTTATGACGCCATTGGTAAGGTCAGGGTTCAAAATGAGATTCCGATAGAACTGGCAGTGTCCATCCTATAAAAGCGATGGGCACTGCCAGTATCTCCCCTCTGAATTTGCTCTAAACGTGTTGTTCACGTGAATAAAAAAGATATTACTATAGAAAGTAAACTTTTTTAACCCTTTATTAACAAATTTGAAGTCATTTGGGTTGATGAAAAACCCCTTCAATATAGTCAATCATCTCACAGTGAAGAAGTCCTTCCTCAAGCTGAACTTTTGAAGCAACACCAGGAAGAAGCTGGCTGGGTTGGGCTTGATGGAAATCAGAAATTTGCAATCCCAATTTCTGTAAGCGTTGAACCTCGGAAACACTGGGTGCGTGCTTTAACGTTAACAAAACATCAAAATACTGATTACCCGATGCCTTTTGAAGTTTAATCCAAAGCGACAAGGCACATTTTTGATGTGCTTTCTGTAGAGAAAGCATCCGTGCCAACTCAGGCTGATGGTCCTTAAGTGTGCCCATAACACTATTCCCCTCATCATTTTATTAACAATAATGAGGTTGAGTTTACAAGATTTCTGATTAAAAGGCAATTACCCATAGCAATCACAAGTGTATGTAAGCATCAAAGGCTTATACGCTTGGCTCAATCCATCCCAGCGTGGAATAGAACTCACCGCGTCCCACAGGCTGAAGAATGCCTTTGCGGACGAGATAATTCGCCCTAGATGAAATTTCGGTAAGGGGCACGTCTTCAAAGCCTTCACCGGTTTGGGGTTGTTGAATACCACTTTCAACCAAATACTGTTTAATTTCTTCAGTAGATGCTTTTCCACCGTTAAAAATAACCGCCTTAAACATTTCGTAATTTAGAGATTGTTTTTGCTTTAAAATTTTATCCACTTCTTTAAAAGCTTCATCGGGATGAAACATTTTTAAAGTACTCAACTCATTATAGTTAAGTACTTTAGTACTTAACTTATCTCCGAAAATAGAATCCTTATTTTCATTATCAAACTGAACTTTGTCTTTACCAATTGTTTCAATCAATGCAGATAAACTCATTTTCAATGTCAATAATCTCTGCTTGGTCATTTTAAGTTCACGCAATTCTGAGACCACTTCTTCAAGCTTTTCAATTTTTGGCTGAATCTCAAAGAGTTCATTTTCAGCTTGTTTTAAAAGTTCATCCAATCGCTCTGGGCTAGCAAGTGTTTCTTGAGTTTCCGACATATTCAGTCTCCTCTATCCGCATTTAAAACAAATTAACTTAAGATTTATTTTAAGCGCTATTAATAAATAAGACAAGCTGTTACTTAAACAATACTTTAATGAATGGATGTTCAAAACAAATGTTCTAAAAATGTTTTCAAAACTGAGATTAATCAAAACAAAAACGTTTTTATTTAATTTTTCAAAAAATAAAGTCTTTGAAGCAAATAATAAAGTACTAAACATCCTAAACAAATACTTAACTAAAACATTATTACGATGAATAATAATACTATTGTGCATTTACCCACATCTTATCTCATGTTTTTCAAACAGCCACCTCTACTCCAAAATACCAGGTTATTATTTATTATTGCGACAAAGTTAAGCTTATTTAAAGCTTTAAATTAATCACCAAGAAAGTTAAGCTTAACAAAATAAATAATGTACAAAATTTTTTCAACAATACTAAAAAATATTTTGTATGATGTTGGTATTTCAAGAAAAACAAAATTTTTAAATCCCCCAACATGATTCAAAACAAAAACGTTTATTTGAAAAGGGATACTGCTTCGATTAAAAATAAAAGATTACACACTGGATTTGGACAATGACAGAGTACAATCTTTCACCAACAGCAGATGGTTCTTGGACTTATTTTAATCAAGATATTCAGGAGCATTACCACAATACAACAGGCGCTTACACCGAAGCGGTAGAGGTATATGTAAAACCCTCACAAATCGCAAAACGGCTCGAAAAGACAGGACACCTCACGATTTTAGACCCTTTTTTGGGACTAGCCTATAATTCATTGGCAACAATAATTCATTTTTTTCAGTTGAGAGCGTCGACATTTCCGAATGCAACCTTAACCTTGATTGCCTATGAACATGACCGTGAAATTTTGGCCCGTATCCCTATCGCAATCCAAAATAACAACCTAGATGACCTAAAACAATTTTTACCCCTCTTTGAACATAATATATATTATCAGACCCATGTCGATTTTTTGGATTTCAAACATGAAACCTCTCAAATTCACGATTCTGGACTTCAACTAAAGATTGCTGTTGGAGACACACGCCAGCTCATCCAGAAACTGCCTGAAGATAGCGTGGATATCATCTTTCATGATGCCTTCTCTCCCCGAAAACAACCTGAACTCTGGACCCAACAGCTTTTTCATCAATATGAACGTGTCTTAAAGCCGCACAATCAAAGCCTGGTGATTACCTATAGTGCGTCTGCGAGTATTCGAAAATCATTTCAAAATGAAGGTTTTAACGTGTATGCCTTGCCCAACCTCAACCATAAAGTTGGAACCCTGGCATGTCTTGGCAATCAACCGGAGGCTTTACCACTCTCTGGTTTTGAAATTGGCTTGATGAACAGTCGTAGTGGCATCCCGTTGGAGGATAACATTACCTTAGATCTCACACGTGATGAAATCCTTCAAGAGAGGCAAAAAAAATTTGAAGCCTCCAGTTTACCCACCTCTTCATCGGTCCACCGTCAGTTTCATCCCAAATAGCGGAGTTTCTTAATTTAATCTGAAGGGCAACAGGGTCTTTATGATCCGATGATACAATCGGATTAGGTAAACGTTTGGGAGATAGTGCTGATGATTAGCTTAGGTATGGGAGATTTTGCCAGGACAACAAAACCACCCATTGCAACAAAAGCGCCAGGAGAGGATCCAGAAGCAAAACACGCTAAGGCAGAACGAGAGCGAAAATTTCAGGCAAGATTGTCTCATGTGATTGCTCACGAAAATGCTCATGCTGCAGCTGGCGGCTCTCTAGCAGGTGCTCCAGTGATTCATGCCGATAAAGCAACAGGCCAAGTCTCTGGGCATGTACCCATCAAAATGGACTTTGGCAAAACAGCGGATGATGCCTTAAGAAATGCGCAGATTATTTCCGGTGCTGCTCTTGCACCAGGAGATCCGTCGCCACAAGATCTGGCAGTTTCGGCAACCGCATTATCCAAGGGCGCATCCTTGGCTGCTTCAAGGCGTGAGAATGAGAAAAAGCAAAAATCAGCTCAGAAAGCAAACCCTTTTGCCTTTCAAACAGTAAAGTCAACAGCGAAAAACCCTTTTTCAGGTTCAGTTAACGCTTAAACTTATCTGTTAGCTAATTTTTTCAAAAATACCAATATTTTCCAATGATTTAGAACTCTCTTCCTTGAGAAAAAGAATGGTTTCAGTATCTTGACGGGTAATAAAGCCTAAATTAATGAGGATATTAGCTAAACCAGAATGTTCGTTTAACGACTCCTTAATGTACTGCTGGGTTCTCAGGGCTTGCTCTAATTGCTCAGGAGAAATACGGCCCATCTTAACCAAATACTCTCCCAAACGGATTCGATTGGCCATATATTCCAGCGTTCCCAAGGCCTTCATGGATGATGGCGGTTTAATCCATTTTGATTGAATCGCAACAATAATATTTTTGGCAGAGACTTCTAAGCTCCATTGGTTTCGCAAGCATATATCTAAAACCGTATACTTCTGTTTGGCCTCAAGCAAAAGCTTGCCAACATCGCCTTTTTCGTTCAGTAAAGCTTGTTCACCTTCTGGCGTAAGCGTTGGGGTATAAAAAGCAACCGTATCCTCAGCGGTTAAACTACTCAAAGACTCCGCAGCATAATACCCAAGCAACTCTTCCCCGAGTTCAAAATAAACAACCTGCTTCACCCAAAGCGGCAATTCCTTAATATGCATCAAGAGCTGCTTGGTAACAGAGGATTTTTGTGATGTTGAAGTCATCGAAAACTATAGTCCTTGGAGTTCAGTCCGCTCACGTTTACTTTACCAATTATCTCAAAAACTTCTGGTTTTGCCTACCGGCATTGTATAATGTAAAACGCAATGTAACTCATGGAACTTATTGTACAGGCCTTCGTCAAAGAAAACGCATTGCTAAATAACACTATGGGTCTGATTAGGAGCGATTCAGATGATCAAAAAATCAATTACTGAACTCATACTTACGGGGATACTCGCAAGTTCCTTATCACTAGGAGCTTTGGGAATTGCAGCAACACCCTACTGGGATAACTCATTCTCTGGTAGTCAAACCTCTTCGTCTCCAAATCAATCCTATAACAGCACCTATGAACAGCCCTCTAATGCTCAGGACGGCTATGGGCAATCCAATAACAACAATTATCAGCAGAATAGCAACGATGGCCAAAATAATAACAATGGCTATCAATCAAATAGCGGTTATGGTCAAAACAGTGATAATTATAACCAACCCAATAGCAACTATAGCCAAAACAATAACAATGGCTATCAATCAAATAACGGTTATGGTCAAAACAGTGATAATTATAACCAATCCAATAACAGCTACAATCAAGATGGCAACGGCTATAATAATAATGGCTATAGGCACAACCGAAACCAGTATAATCAATCCAATAATGGCTATAATGACAATAACGGATATGGGGAGCCTCAAAATGGCTATAACAATGGAAATAATCAGCAACCCTCTACCCTAAGAGGCTATGTTTGGACAGCGCCTGCCGGTACATCCTTATCAACAACCAATACAACCTATTTATCCAGCGGAACGTCCCACATTGGCGATCCCGTCACCGTCACCTTGTCTTATGATTTGGCTGTTGGTGGTAATGTGGTTCTGCCTTCTGGCACTCAAGTTCGAGGAGAAGTTGTCTCCAGTGTTCCAGCTGGCAGGGTTGAAAAAAATGGTGAGCTACAAATCCGCTTTAACCAAGCCGTTCTTCCTGACGGCAGGCAATACCCTTTGTCTGCAAGACTGATTACCCAGGATGGGACAGGCATTATCAGAGGTGGCACACGTTATAGTAGTGCTGGCTCTGTTGCCAAAAACACATTGGGTGGTGCTGCCCTTGGTGGCTTAGGCGGCGCTGCATTAGGAGCCATTGTGGGTGGCCATAATAAATGGGATGAAGGCCTTCTGTGGGGGAGCATCCTTGGAGCAGGGGGGGGCCTTGTTCGATCTGGGATACAACGTGGTAGTGAAGCTCAACTCCAGCCAGGACAGCAACTTCAGATTATGTTGGACCAACCCTTAACCGTTACCCGAAACGATGGAAACTCTTCTTATTAAGACACCCATGAAAGGGAGTGTATGCCCTACCGCCCTCCAAAATTTACCCAGACGCAGGAAACCGAACAACGGGTTCCTCCTGGTTTTTCTGGAGACTTTATAAAAGATGATAGGCCAAAACAACAGACTCCAAAACGCGTGAAAAGAAGAAAAAGAATTAAATCATTGGATATGCGACTGGCGTATCTCTTCTCCACCGTTCTTCATGTCGCCCTCCCCATCTTCCTGCTCTTTGCCGTAATCCTTCTCGAATTATTTGGTTTTAATCCTTTTTTACTGTTTCATACACCCAAACCAAAACAGCCAACAGATTTGGTTTTTGTTTTAACACCCCCCAACCAGAAAGAAGAAAAGCCCCTTAATCCCAATACCCACTATCGTGCCATCAAAGATATGCGGGCTGGCGGCAAGCATAATCCTAATAAACCTGTTATTATTGCACATCCAGCTCCTAGTACACCTAAAAAACTGGTGCAAGCTCATCCGCAACCCAAGCCCACTGTAAATCATATCAAACAAACAAAACCAACACCGCCTCGATTATTGGTGACCCATCCGTCACACCAAAAACCATTAAAACAGGTAAAACCGCAGCTTACGAAACCCATGCCCATCTCTAAACCCATTGAAAAATCAGAATCTACTGAAAACACAAGTGCCCCTATTGTCCACCAGACGTACCATCAATCTTCTTCACCAGCACCCATAATGACTAAGGGGGGACCGTCTGGTCTACAAACGGCTTTATCTAAAGCTTCCCCTGGAACCGTTGGGGCAGAAATGAACCCAAGCCCCGGGAACACAAACCATACACCAGGCGTCGATGCCAAAAGAGAACCGGATTTTGGGCCATACATGCAAGAATTACAGCGCCGAATTAAAGAAGCGTGGCAACCACCAAGAGGAAACGAAAGTAAACGGATTGTCGTAGTATTTAAAGTGGATCGTCAAGGACGATTAATTGATGTTAAAATTTCACATTCTTCAGGGGAGCAAAATGCTGACCAAGCTGCACTTTTAGCCATTAAACAGGCCTTCCCTTTTAAACCGCTTCCAGCAGAATATACCGAGAAGAATATCGACATTGAGTTTACATTTGATTATAACGTATTTGGTGATAAACAACGGTTAGAACGACAAGCTCAGCAGAATGGATAAACAAGACAGGAGAAAATGATTTTATGGATTTACTTTGGATAACAGTCAAACAAGATTGGGCAATCTTATTACCAATCATCATCTGTTCAATCGCCACAGTCGCTGTTAGCATTGAACGCTGGTATTTTTATAACCGCAACAAGCGAGATGTTGTGCAATTTATTCACCGGCTTCAACGAGAATTGCAACGTAACAGCTTGGAAAATGCCCAAATGTTGAGTACACAACTCGGGGGCATTATTGGTGAAGTTGCTGAAGAAGGCATTCGCCTTTTGGCGGACAAAAAAGGGGATTTTGCCCGTTCATTTGATATTACGGCCAATTTGGCTTCCCGTAAGCTGGAAAAAGGACTGGCCATTCTGGGAACCGTTGGTGGTGTTGCACCTTTTCTAGGCTTATTTGGGACTGTTGTCCGCATTTTGATTACCTTTGGCGATCTTGCTAAACAAGGTGGACAAAGCACCCAGGTTGCCTACGGAATTGGTTCTGCCTTAATCGCTACAGCTGCCGGTTTAGGTGTTGCTATTGTGGCTGTTGTTCTTTATAACTACTTCAATACCATTGTACGTCGTTACGAAGATGACTTTCAGTTACTTAAACTGCTTTTCTTAAGCTTCTCGGACGACCGGCAGGTCGATCCAGCCTATTTGTCAAAAATGGAACGTGGGGTTTAAAACGCCATGGGCATCTCTCAAGGTGGGCAAGGACGGGGGAGCCTGTTTACCGAAATAAATATTACCCCCTTAACCGATATTTTCCTGGTTTTGCTGATCATTATGATGGTGATTGCGCCGATGTTTGACAATACAAACAAAAGCATCAAAGTTCCTAAAATACACTCAGGGCAATCCATGGATCATAATCCCCTCACCGTTGAAATTACAAAAGACGGCCAATACTTCGTTGCAGGGACAGTAACACAACCCAGCGATCTGAAAAGTCAACTACAAACGCAGTTTCAAAAAACAAAAGATGAAAATCTTGTGGTTAGAGCCGATAAATCCACGCATAGTAGTGAGGTGATAAAAGTATATGAAGCTGCCAGTGTTGCTGGATTTAAAAAACTGACCATTGCTGGTGAACCTCTGAGTGCATCGAGGCAAAATCAATTAATGAACCAGGAAAACTCAGGAAAAGTGACGACACCCCCCAGTGAGGAGAGTTCGCAATGAGCAAAGAACGCCGACAAATCTTCAATGAAATCAATATTACGCCCTTAACCGATATTTTTCTGGTTCTGCTGATTATTATGATGGTGATTGCACCCATGCTGGATAGCCAAGGCTTAAAGCTCGCCGTTCCTGCAATTGGGTCTTCCAAAAGCACGACAGAGCAGCCCAAAGCGCTAACGGTTCATATCACCACCCAAGGTCAATATTTAATTGATAACCAATCTGTTGCAGCGGATATGCTTCAAGAAAAGCTGTTTCATGCGAAAGTCCAATATCCTGATGGGTTGATTTTGGAAGTGGATCCTAATTCAACCCATGGGGCTGTAGTAAAAGCCATGGATGCAGCAAGAGGCGCTGGGATCGACAAAATGGCGGTTTCGGAAACGTCAGGCTCTTAATGAATTAATCGTATTTTTTACTTTCGCCGTCATTCGCCGTATATCTTGGAAACCCCAAATTCCATACTCTACCACCCCTCCCAAAAGAGCTAAGTGGGCCAATAGAAGCGAAGCAAATAAAAAGGGGGTAATCTGGTTATCCACGGTTTCCCTAGCAGACTGTACTTGCTCCAAAACAGGTTTTGAAGACGCAATCGCTTTCTCCGCAGCTTGGTCACCATAACGAGGCCGAATGACTGCATTGATCCATTGGTTTAAAAGGGATTGTGGGGTTTGCCCAGGAAGAAAATCATCAGGATGTTTCTGTTGCTCCCAGGTTTTAATCAAATTTTTGGTCAGTGCAACTTCTGCGGGTGTCGTATCCGGCTGAATTTTCAACATTTCTGCAACGGTTTTATCAGCAATCTGATCTGCCGTGCCTTGACGCAAAACATTCAGATAATACTGAACATAAGGCTCTATCACCTTTTCCGAATAAGCTTGTTTTCCCTCTTCAGACTTTAAATATTTAGCTGTAGAAATGAGTTCACCTAAATTACGTTGATGATGGCTTGCCTGCTTCACAAGGCTGGATGTCGGTTGTTTGCTAAGTTGATTTAGCCAGTATGCACCGGCAAGTGTACCACCAAGTCCCAGCAGAAAGGAGGAAACATAAGCAACAATTCTGACTTTACGCCGAGGAATCTGACCCGAAAAACGAGGCGATAAGGCCAAAGAATCGTTTGGTTTCTGTGCTTGTGTTTGTATCGGCATGTATTGAGGCAGACGAGTAGGAGTCGTAGATGAGAGACGCATTTTTCATTTCCCTCTTTGTTTAAAGAATAAATTTTGATTCATGTTATCTAATCCACTTGAAAACATCAATCAAAATTCCATATTTTATAGGCATTCTTAAGAAGAAACTCTTGGCTTTCGTACTTGTTATTACTCCACCCACGCTAAACTTTGTGTTACACTCTGATTTAAATTCTGAACGTTTTATCTTGATCAACAGGAGAATCCTTCAATGGAACAAACATTTATTGCCTTAAAACCAGATGCTGTGCAACGCGGGTACATTGGTACCATTATTGAACGCTTTGAGCGTAAAGGATTTAAACTCGTTGGGTTAAAACTCATGCAAGTTTCTCAGCAACTGGCTGAAAAACATTACCAAGAGCATACCCAAAAGCCTTTCTTTAAAGGGCTTGTTAGTTTTATTACCAGTGGTCCGATTGTGGCCATGGTTTGGGAAGGCAATAATGTGGTTGAATCTGCCCGTAAAATGATGGGTGCCACCAATCCCAAAGATGCCCTTCCAGGGACCCTTCGTGGTGATTTTGCCGTGGATATGGGACGTAATATTGTTCATGGCTCAGACAGTGCTGAAAGCGCAAAACGAGAAATCGGGCTTTTCTTTTCGCCAGATGAACTGCTTTCAGGTTGGCATCGCTCAACAGAATCTTGGGTTTATGAGGAAGCACAAAAAGAACCGGCTTCTGTTTAGCGCATCAAATTAAGGGTTTATCTCTGGATTCCCTTTTGATATGCTATGCATAATTTCTCGCAAACATTGTCATTGAGTTTTAGATTAGAATTCTTGACAATGGCTGGAAATCTGAAGTATCGTGAAAAAGTATGTGCCCCCATCGTCTAGTGGCCTAGGACACCTCCCTTTCACGGAGGCGGCAGGGATTCGAATTCCCTTGGGGGTATTTTTCACGTCCGGGCGAAATCCAGCTTACAACAAGGGTTTCAGAATTCAACACTTTTACCAAAGTTTGTTTGGGTGCAAATTTGTAGGAGCTGCTCACTTAAAACAGGATATTCCCAAAAAAGAAGATCCCTTTTTTGGTTGAATCCGTTTTTGTTTTAACGGCGCAACGCTCTATTAGGCTCTTCTCAATTTTTGCGACTGATTATGCGATGAGTGAAAGTTGTCCAGGTGCTGCAGAGGACTGTTGATTTTGTAAACCAACGGTGTTGGCAGGGGCATTGGATGCAAGCTGCTGCTGACCATGATGATGGTGATGTTTGCCATGGTTTGCTCTAAATTTAGCAACCAAAGCTTGCGCTTGCTGCAATGTCATTTGACCTGATTGAACCGCCTGGGCAAGTTTGGGGGGCAATCCACTTGTGTTCTGGGCATTATTATTTTGTCCTACACCGGCGACGGCATTAACCATGTTATGTTAACTCCTTTCTTTTTACCTAACCGAATGAACTGTATTAACCACTGTTTGTTTTGAGAAACTAGTAAAGTGCGCTGCTATCTGAACTTGAACCTGATGAAGAACTCATTGTGGGATCAGAACTACTGTTCATAAATCCTTGATCGGCATAATTATAGATAGAATTGGTACTATACGGACTATACAAACCATATGGGTCTGAAGCATTGGTTGCGTAAAGGCTGCTTGTGGGATCTAAGTAACTTGCAGAAGGGTCTGTGTAAAGACTCGCCGTAGGATCCGGAGAGAGACTCGTCGGATCTGTGTAAAGACTCGCTGTGGGGCCTGTTACAGATGAGGCAGTGCTACTATTTGCATTGAAAATTGTTCCCATCATCATGCCGAATACTGCCGTGAGGAGATTGGAGGGGTTGCTTGATGTGGAACCATTATTTTGCCCATTAAGACCTCCCATCACAGCGAGGACAGACATCATCATTATATCCATTAAGCCACTTTGAGGATCAGCGGGTGCTGCACTTGAAGTGGGAGTAAGATAGGCAAGAGAGGCATCCGAACTTTGCTGGGCTGCTGCTAGAGAAGGAGCTGTTGCTGAACTCCCTAGACTATTAAGACCATAGCTCAAAAGATTACTTAAACTTGACACAATTGTTACTCCTAACGCTCATCTTTAAGAGGGCTCTCTGTAAATCATTAATTATTTGTAAATATATAAAAACAAACTTAGAAACAAAAGTGCTATTTTAGTCGGAAATATATCATCTTTGTAAAGTGATTCTTAAACAACGAGAAAAATGGGCGCTTTAGAAAAACTGAACTCGCCGTTTATGCGTTTTTTTCCACAGTTAAGCCAAGCAAATAAAGATGAATAATGTCTTTCGCATCCGCTTCAAATTCTTCCCGAGGAATGTCAAAAATATGAGGTGGGTATAAACCTGCGAGTCCTTTTCGGATCAGTTTCGCAAGACGGAAATAATTGGATGACGGTACAATTTCACCATTTAATGCCGCTCTTTCCAGAAAATTCGCCATAATTCTAGCTTCTTCTTCTCTGTGTTGCCGAACCCTTGCCTTATTCTTGAAGCCAGCCCTCGCTGCCATCAGCACTTCAACACTATAAAAGTGTTTGGTGACCCGATCATAAATCCCCATCACCCGATCAAATAAAATCTCATGAAGTGCTTCTAAATAATTCTCTTGGGTTTCATTAACCTTGGCTTTTAGTTTTGCGATGTTGTTCTGGACATGTCGGACAATCACCGCCTGCATCAAATCTTCTTTGCTTTCAAACTCAGCATATATGGTCGCTTTTCCGAGATCACAAGCCTTGGCAATGTCATCCATGGTGGTGCCTTCAAAACCATTTTGAAGAAACAGCCGAGATGCCGTTTCAACAACCACTTCAAAACGGTTTTCAAACTTCTTTTTACGACCCATAAACCGGTATCCCTCAATTATAAAATCACTGTTGTGTTCTTTAAATATCCAACTATAATAAACTTAAAAGTCGGATATTGAGAACGGGTTTTTAGATATCTCTATTTTAGTTTAACGCAATTGACAACATTCTGACGTTTTCAATCATATTTTTGTGACCTAGTAGGCCCTCAAAATGCATTATACAGAAACTGGACAAATTAAACCCTTTACACCTTTTGATTTTAGTAAATCGGTGGATGCTTTGTGGTCATCCAATCATCACTTTGGAGAACAGCCCCTTCCTTCCAACAGGATTATCAAAGCGCTCTCGATTCAAGGAAAAACCATCGGCTTTCAAATGAGATCCATTGGTTTTGTTGAAGAACCGCTTTTGGAATACACTCTTATTGCTGATGAACCCATCCGAGAAACATTAAAAACTTTAATCGAATACCGAATCTCTAACTTTCTGAGCCTTGAAGATGATTTAATTGCCTTTTATGACCTTGCAAACCAAGATAAGCCTTTTAGTGCTATCGTACGGAGGCTCTATGGGTATCATCCGGTAAAATTTATGACACCTTTTGAAGCCACATGCTGGGCTATCTTAACACAGCGGAATCTGATGCCCATTGCTGGCAGAATGCGTCAGGCACTTTTGGAAACTTATGGACAGAGCCTAGTGGTTGATAATGCCGTATATTGGGCTTTTCCGGAAGCTCTACATTTAGAGACGCTCTCCACAGAGGAATTATCACAGTGCCTTAAAGACGATAAAAAAGCGCAACAGATTTCCATTGCGGCCAAGGCCTTTGCTCACATTGAAGAATCATGGCTCCAATCTACCGCCTTTTACCAAGTTGAAAACTGGCTCCTCAATATTAAAGGAATCGGTTTTAGCTCCGCATTAATGATTTTATTGC
>JANWIO010000162.1 GCA_025449835.1 Vampirovibrionales bacterium | reverse complement strand
TACTAGTGAATCGTCGTGTGAACGAAAAGACGGTTTAATCTTTAAAAGGGCTTGCTCACAAAATCGCTCTTTTAAGCTGTGTTTTGAAAGAGTTCGTTGATTTTTCAGCAAAATCCTGGTTAACTATTACCTGTCTAGGAGAGAATTAGGCACGATGATTATGACACAACCCACTGTTTCGAATATGGAAAATAAAACCACCCTACACTTTACACAACGTACTCAGTATTGTGGTGAAGTGACCACAGCGCATCAGACACAACTGGTTACCGTGAATGGCTGGGTGGGTGTGAATCGAGATTTAGGGGGAATTGTTTTTATTGAACTCCGAGATCGAACGGGTGTGATTCAGTTGGTGGCAGACCCCCAGAAAAACCCCGATGTCCATGCCGTGCTATCCTCTCTGAAAAGTGAAGATGTGATCTCCGCAACCGGCCCTGTTACATTGCGCCCGGCAGAGACTATCAATAGTAAGCTGCCTACGGGTGAAATTGAAATTTATCCCCAACAAGTAGAAATCATTAGTCGAGCCAAAAATCCACCCTTTCTACCTGAAAACGCTGAGGAAGTTGATGAATCCATCCGATTAAAGTATCGTTATATTGATTTACGTAGCGAACGTATGCAGAATAATATTCAACTGCGCCATAGCGTTGTCTCTTCGGTGCGAGAGTACTTAAATCAACAGCGTTTTCTGGAAATTGAAACCCCTATTTTAATTAAAACCACTCCTGAAGGGGCTCGGGATTATTTGGTGCCAAGCCGAGTCCATGCGGGAAAGTTTTTTGCCTTACCTCAGTCTCCTCAAATCTTTAAGCAGCTCTTAATGGTGGGGGGGATGGACCGATATTACCAAATCGCTCGCTGCTTCCGGGATGAAGATTTGCGAGCGGATCGGCAACCGGAGTTTACCCAGATTGATATTGAGATGTCGTTTATCAAGCAAGATGATATTATCAAGCTGGTTGAAGGCTTAGTGAGTAAAGTTCTGGCAGTGGCTGGGGTAAATGTTCAACATCCCTTTCCTCAGATTACCTTTGCTGAAGCTATGAGCCGTTACGGAAGTGACAAACCGGATACTCGCTTTGATTTAGAGTTGATTGATTTTACCGATATTATGGCCGCATCGGAATTTAATGCGTTTAAAAGCGTGGCACAAAGCAAAGATGGGGTTGTAAAAGGTCTCTGTGTTTCCAACACCGAAAACTATAGTCGTAAAGATTATGATGACATTAAGGCCATGGTGGAAAAATGGGGCGCCAAAGGCTTAGCCTATATTGTGTATTCTCCAGAGGGCCTGAAGTCTCCCATTGTGAAGTTCTTTTCAGAAGCAGAGTTAAAGCAGATTCAAGAACGGGCTGGGGCCAAAGAGGGAGATTCGCTCTTCTTTGTGGCCGATAAACGTTTAAAAGCGGAGTCTTTACTGGGGCGTCTCCGACTTCACTTTGCCAAAACCCATAATTTAATTGATCATCATCAACATCATCTCTTGTGGGTGGTCGATTTTCCCATGTTTGAACTGGGGGATGATGGTGCGCATAGCCCCTATCACCACCCGTTTACCTCACCCAATCCCGATGATGTCCATTATCTGGAAACAGAGCCTTCAAAAGCCAGGGCAAGAGCCTATGATATTGTTTATAACGGTGAAGAAATTGGTGGCGGCAGTATCCGGATTCACAACAAAGCGGTTCAACACCAAATTTTCCAGATTTTGGGATTGTCCGAAGATGAAATTCAACAAAAATTTGGCTTTCTTCTGGAAGCGTTTGAATATGGCGTACCACCTCATGGCGGCATTGCCCTAGGCTTAGATCGGATTGTGGCCATGCTCAGTAAAGCGCCCAGCATCCGAGATGTCATTGCGTTCCCAAAAACCAACCAGGCCATTTGTTTAATGACCGATGCGCCAGCTCTTGCCAGTGACGAGCAACTTAAAGAACTTCATATTAAAGTCGTGGAACCGCCCAAAGCCTTAGACAAAAAGCCCAAGCCTTAACCTTGAGTAGAAACTCGTGTCATCTGGATCGATGAGCGTTCCGTCTCTCAATAAGGTGTGTATTTTGCCATGTTTTACAATTGAAATAAACTTGCGTTAAAGTATGTGTAATTTAAATTTATTACTTTAAAATTCTAATTTTAAATTTGAGTTAAAAACGAGGAGATTTCTGGGATGAAAATTTGTTTTGGTTCAGTACCGGTGAGCAGTATTAAAGAGGGCGCCCAACTTTTCGATAACGAAACAGGCAAAAATGTCGAAGTGACCTTTGCGTATCGAGAAACACCAGACCCAGCTGATCATTCAGGCTTATTTGGCATGTATGTTGGGCTCAATGGTTCAAAACCCAGTTGGGTAGATATCACAGCTGGAGAAGTTGTTCATCGGTTTAACCAGGTCGGTTAGTATAATCCCGACCATGCCGTGTCTCCTTTTAGGCCAGAGCTTTGGTCTTGCTTAATACTCCAATGATTTCTCGACAAAAAGCAGGTAAATCATCGGGTTTCCGAGAGGTAATGAGGTTTTTATCCACCACCACTTCTTCATCCACCCAATGTGCACCGGCATGGACGAGATCATCTTTAATAGTGATATAGCTGGTGAGTTTTCTGTTTTCCACAATCTCAGCAGAAGCCAAAACCCAGCCGGCATGGCAGATGGCTGCCACGACAGCACCGCTCTTATTAGCATTTCTCACAATATTCAAAGCGGCTTTGTTGGCCCTAATTTTATCAGGCGCCCAGCCACCAGGAATAATCACCGCATCCCAAGGCTCATGCTCAAACTGTTCCACTGGGCCATCTGTTTCGAGGGGAACCCCATGTTTGCCGTAATACACTTTTTCACCCAGGCCCGCCACGGTAACCGTAGCCCCCGCCTCTTTTAATCGAAGATGGGGGTATAAGGCTTCTCGGTCTTCAAAATCTGGTCCCAGCAAGAGTAATATTTTTTGTCCTTTGAGCGTGTTTTCCATGGCAAACCTCTCGAAATCATTATTTTCATCGCTTTGTTTTCTTGAATGGTTAGAATGTAACACAGTATCCATTTGAAATGAATTCAACGCGTCAGGCATTATGATTGGATTACGCCAACTGAGTAATAATCGGCAGGAGTTGTATGCCAGCCGATTCCCTTTAGAGATTTTGAAGCCGTATTTGTTGGATTATTACAAAGAGGCTTTTGCCACGGTTGTTTTGTATGAAGACAATATTGAGGCATATCATGAGACGGGGATTTTTAGTTTTGATGCCTCAGAGCCAGAAACCTTTAATTATGAGGAGTTTCGGGCCCCTTTAATTGAGGAGTTTCATGATCGGTTGGCCATCTGCACTGTGGACAACCTGTTTTTGCATTTAGAGCGTTATATGGAAGAAAGGCCTATGGAGGATGATCCCTTTCACACCTTGGTGTTTTCCATTAGCCTGGCCCCACCCTCCCGAGATGTATTGCTGGATTGGGAGAAAAATATTGATGATCGCTTAAAGCGGGTACTGTATGATGACCGCTCTACTGAGCATTTCCAGCTTTTTCCCGATGAAGTGTGTGTGGTGTACTCCCATAATAATCACTTTACCTCGGTTACGTCTGCGCTACCCGATCTCATTAAAACAGTTTTTGAAGATATTGTTGAACAGCATCTTGCGCCTCTTTTAAATCAACCTTTGGCGCCCGCTTTAATGGAAACGCTTTATCATCATACAAACGCCTATGGGGCCATTCGTTTAAAACCAGAGCGGGTTTATCAAGACGATACCGGAAAATCATTTCTACTGATTACTTACCCGAGACAGCATGGCGGCGGAAAAAAGCAAATTGCCAAGCTGTATTTCGACGCTCATGGGAATCCGGAGTTACTCTCGGACGTGGAACTCATTTCCTTGCGGCAGTATTATTTAAAGTACAGTGATTTATCCTTTTTACCCATAATATTAACGGTTTTTTTAATGGTGGTCTTGGTTTTCGGGGCATTTTACTTTAGGGTTTTATTTCAATCGCCTCCGTTTTGATTTACAATGATGCCACAATGCTGTTTATTGTTTTACTGTTGGCCCTGATTGGGTACCATACCAAAGTGACGGCTCACACCTCTGTGGATGAGTTGTGGTTTATGCTGACGTTGTTTGCTGGGGCCGCTTATATTGCCGGATTTATTGATAGTCGTATCTTTGCCCACTTTGATCAGAAAAAAGGAAATTTGCTGAAAGAAGTGGAAGAGCACTACGAAGCGGTTGTTGATGAGACAACACCGCATCAGTCTTAAGTGGGCTCGCCTAAGTTATTGCCATGCCTGTTTTAACACCCAATATCCTTCATGAATTCAAGCACGCTGTAGGGAAATCCTATGTATTGCATACGCCGGAGACCCTGGCAACCTACGAATGTGATGCCTTGGTGTTGATGAAAAAACCTCCCGATGCTGTGGTTTTACCGGCTAACACCCAAGAAGTTGCAGCAGTTGTGAAGGTGTGCGCTCGTCATGGCGTTCCTTTTATTGCCCGTGGCTCTGGAACAGGCCTATCAGGTGGCGTGTTGCCGGTTGAAGGAGGCATTTTTATCGGGTTAAACCGGATGAATCATATTTTAGAAATTGATTCCGACAATCATACGGCAACGGTGGAAACCGGCGTGATTAATGCTTGGCTCAACCGAGAAGCCCAGGCCGATAATCTGTTTTATGCCCCTGATCCGTCGAGTCAGGGGGCGTGTACCATTGGGGGCAATATTGCTGAAAATGCCGGTGGGATTCATTGTATGAAATATGGGGTCACCACCGATCATATCTTGGGGCTTGAGGTTGTCACACCGGAGGGAGACATTGTTTGGTTGGGAGGACTACATGGTCAGTATTGTGGCGTCAATTGGGTGGGGCTTTTTGTGGGCTCTGAAGGTACCTTTGGCATTGCAACAAAAGCCATTGTGCGCTTAATCCCCATCCCCGAAAAGAGAAAAGTATTTTTAGTAGCCTTTAGTCAGGTTGAGCATGCCACAGACTTTGTGTCGGATGTGATTGCCTCTGGATTAAAGCCTGCGGCCATGGAGTTTATGGATGAAGTAACAGTAAAGGCAGTGAACCAGG
>JANWIO010000161.1 GCA_025449835.1 Vampirovibrionales bacterium | reverse complement strand
AGAAGGTTGAAACAAATCCTGCTACCCTGCCCGCGGCCCAACGTTTGTCAGAACCAAAGGCAGCGGCAAACCCACCAAGCCAAGGTCCGATGGCGAAACCTGAAGAGTCCTCGATTGATGATTCAGGGAATCTACCTGACCAAGACACAGATGAACATCTTGGAGATCAACGAGGTCCTCGGCCAGGCCGCGGGATGTCATTGCCAGGATTAATGGTAATTTTAGGAGGCATCATAGTAGCCGTTGCTCTTGTCCTAGGCGCGTGGAAATTGCTAATGCTATTGGCTGTCCTGTCAGTAGTTGGTGGAGGCCTTGGAGCATTGGCCATTCTCAAGAAATACCTTGGCATCAGGTACAAACGCAGGTTTTTGCGCCAATTTAATCTATCCCATCAGGCCGTTGACCCAGGCGAGCTTTATGAAGAAATATTTAAGAAGATCGAGAATAACTTGGGAGAGTTCGTGGCCATCAGCGGTGTGTCCGGTGCCGGAAAAACGACATTTTCCTACTTTCTAGCGCAATATTTGAGGAAACACGGGCATGAAGTGACCGTGATCCCGGTGGACCTATTCTATTACTCCCATATTCCATTTTATAAAAAAATCATAGCCATTCTTTTTACCTTTTTACCCGGCATATCGGATGGGTTTCTGACCCAATATGTCATAAACAAGAATTTTGATTTATCTGAAATTGAGCGGGTAATCACGTGGGTACAGGCGGTCAGGCAGAGGAAGGATGATTCCATTCAAGAGCTTTGGGCAGGCAATTGGAGAAGGGAAAGGATTTCCATGAGCCGCAGGTCCCATATTATTGTGGAGGGAGGCTCAGCTGACGTGCTGTTTAAAACACTTCCCATCACCTCCAAGGTCCTTATTCTTCCTTCCATCGACACCGCTAAACAAAGATACTTTTTCAGGGAATTTGGCGAAAAACAGCCGAGTTATTTGGAAAGGACCAAAAAATATTTCAGATTTTATACCATGGACCGTTTAATCAACCGTCAGGCCTATGATTTTGATTGGATTTTGTACAACGACGATTTCTCTGCCCCGTCTATCAGCGAGAAAGGCCGTCACTACGGTACCGAGGTTCCCAAAAAGGACAATCGCTTGCCGAAAGATTTTCGGCAAAAAGAAATGGCCATTCAAAAGGAAATCAAGGACTGCGCCAAGCCATGGCCAGGCCGGACCGAGGAAGAAGTCAAAGCCCGTTACCAGGAATTAGAAAAGAATAATTATCCAGGCTTCGCTGATGCAAATAGGCAGGACTGGGTTATCGCCGAGTTAAATAGATTTGAGCAAGCCCATCCAGAATTTAGCGGGCTTGTTAATGACATTAAAACCTCTGGCCGCGTTCTTGTTGGCCGCGACTCCAAGGACATATTTTTAGGCGCGAATAACGAAAACAAAGAAGCCGCCGTTATTTTGATTAACTCTAAAGATAATAGTAATAATTGGGGAATAACCCTGCGCCATGAGTTAATGGCCTTGGCCACGGGAGACCATCAAAAGGCCATGGATGAAGAAGAGCTGGTAAGGGCAGAGTCACGAAACAGCAGTTCATTACGCCAGAGCATCAGGGGCAGGTTGAATTCCTTAAGAAATGCCGTATGGGAAGACATTGAAGAATTCCATGCGGCCGTGAATGCGTGCAATGAGTTTGGCAGGGGAGAAAAAGAGGAATTTGAACAGCTAATTTCAGCCATTGAAGATGACATTTGGGACCTCGGAGAAGGTCCGAAAGACCTATCCGAATGGGAGAATAAGAAATTCCTCAAAGCTCCATTCAAGATTTATGAACGGTTTGCCAGGATCTATATTTATTTCCGGCACATTGTCGGCCTGCATAATCACTGGTTAATTTCAGAGAACGAGCCTAATCCCAGCGTCAGCCTAGAGATGTATGAGCGCATCACAACAGATTTACAGAACCAGCGTGGGGCCATTGAGGACCGTCTAAGGAACACCATGGAGAATGAGAATGCCACCATTGATGAAGTCAATAACATTGAACACTGGCGTAATGCTGCCGCCTTTATATTAGATGCTCAAGCGGCTTTTGAAGAGGGGGCCAGGGCCCATTTTTACAGATTCTTGTGGAGAGTATCAAGCATCTTAGCCTCCATCCCTAGCCCGAAGCGGTATCTCGTGGCATTTGATAATACCAGTAGAAACATATGGAGAGATATCGAGCCTCCAGGAATGCCGTATTGGTATCATCAGGCCTTTGTCAGTGACGCGGACATCTTGATGTGTTTAATAGAGGACCAGATGGGTCAGAATTGCAGCTTTCGTGCTGAGGTCGCTTATGAGAGTGAAATTATCCAGATGGTGTCGGAAGATTCATGGGCGTCTGAATTAAAGATGGATGTAAAGCACTGGAAAAGGTATTTTTTGACCCTTAACGGTAGAATCAATGGACCCGCCCGCGCCCTTATCAGACGCCTAAACGATTTGGCCAAAAGGACAAAAAGGAAGAACGCCCGTTCTGTTGCTGTGGTTGAGATCATCGAAATATTTAATGAATGTCTCAGCTATCTCGATCAACAGCAATGGGAAATAAACCTAACCAAGAGGTCAGTCGATGCCGCGGTCAATAGAATGGAGACCACCAGAAGATGTGACAATGCGAAGGAAGAAATAACAACGGTCATCAATCAGCAGCACCATTTCTCTCAAGAATCGCGTTGCCGTATGTTAGAGGTGCTGGGACAGATGTTTGGGCATGTACGCGTGGCCAGGAGTAAAGGCGAGGTCTATCGTGCGCATCCAATTTTTGCTGACGGTCAAACATCTTTTCAATGTCCTGATGCAAGGATGCTTGAACAAGAAGCTGGAGAACTCCTAGGAATTTCGAGCATCAGAGAATTGTTAGAGGAAATAGGGCAAATAGATGACGAAGATGAGCAAAGATTTTTGATAGCAGCCATTGCTTCTACTATTGCAGAGGGAATCGTAAAACCAGCAAGATCTACCTGCACTGTCAAGCATGTCGTCAAGTTACAATATGAGTTGGGGAGTTATTTCGGGTCTAAATCAGAATTCGCCGACATAGCCATGGCACTTTTTATGGCTATTGAATCACTTCTCCTGACGCGCATGGACCGTAGCTTAAAGCGTCCCAGCGATAGGCAGGATTGGCGCAGTATTTTCCGCATGGTGCTAGCTTTCCCGAGCTTAACTATTGTCCAATACGTGATGCAGGAGATCATCCGTAGAGGTGATGAAGAAGCGAAGATGATATTTAACGCGGCTGGCCCGCGAAGAACAAGTGCTTTTTTTAGTCTTTTAGATGACATTGGCGGGGCACTTCCATTAACAGACCGCTTTGTATCAGATCTTATCTACCGGGCGGCTGCTGACCTTGTTCATGAAAAATTAAATTCACATCATGGAGATAAAGCCTTGGGATGGTATGAGCTGTTCCCAATCGATGAGATGGAACGGCATTTTTATAGTTTAGCCAGCGATAGCGCAAGGGGAAGGTCGGGAAGTCAGGAGAAGTTTAGACGGATCATGACAGCTTTAAATGAACGGCTCTGGGAATATGAAGATCCCTGGGAATGCTCGTTGTTCAACTTACGCAGGAACATGGCCCTGGAAGCCAAAGATTTTGTAGAGCCAGAGAAGATTTTAGGTCAAATAGAAGAGAAAATTTCTCAGCACATAGAAACAAAGCATGATCAAAGAGATCTAGCAGTATTGCATGCCATTGGACAGGTAAGCCAAGAGAAATACGAAGATCTTAAGTCTAGACTCAATGTCAACAGCAGGAATCTTAAACACAAAGGCTCTTCCCTGCCCGTGATGATAGCTGTCTTCTTTTTTGGCAGCCTGCTGGCTTTGACTGGTCTAGCCAGACTGGCCCGGTTGCATGCGCCGACCATCGGAGCAAAGGCTGCCACAGCATCCGCTGGCATGGCCATGCCTCAGGTGGTTCTGCTGCTGACGGTGATCATGGTGATGTTGGTAGTATTGGTAATGATGCAGGGAGTTCTCCCAGTATTAGGGGATGAGGGACTTCCCAAGCCCAGTGTTCGCAAGGGTGAAACACCCAAAGCTGTTCGCATTAATGTTAGACCAAGTGCCAAGGCTGACGAGCAGATCATTGCATTGGCTGGGCCTTACCAAGGAAAAAACATTGAAAAAGTCAAAATTTCTCCTCCTGAGGGCACCACAAAATCCATCGAATTGACGGATGATGTGGGCATGCGTGTGGCAGGAGCCATCAGACTTTTACTTGAAGGACCCAAGGGAATGCTTTTTAGAGGCTTTGATTTTAAGCCAGAGACAAAGAAATTTTTGAGTGAATTAAGGAAGAATTTTGCGGCCGCGGTAAAAAATACCGGTTTTTATGATGATCCTTCCCAACTAAAATATAGCATTTTTTACCCTGAATATAATGGGCAGCATTTTTTAGTTTTCGGAGTCAGCAAAGACGGAAGTCCAGACGGGTTTATTTTCGCAGTCAATTACAATAACGAACGTCTGCAGGCTCACTTTGAGCTTCCAATCCATTGGAAGGAGAGAATCAAAAAGACCGATCAAAATCAGGGTGAATTTGATTTGATTCTCCGTGAACTTATCCCAGGACAATCCCAAAAATCTTTGATCCGTTATGGATGGCACCTGTTGAGCAACAAGTTATTTATTCGCCTTAATCCCTATAAAGATACCGAAGGTCCAACAATGCATTTATTAAAAACCCAATGGGTTCCCCATATCTCACAGGACATTTATGTCCATTATGACCGCACGAAAGATACATATTTCAATGTTTCAGTCCAGTCAAAGGGGGTTCAAAAAGCATTTAAGCCATTAGAGGAAACCATTGTTATTCGGCCAGGTGACGAACTAATTTTTGAAAAGCCTTTTTATTTGAATGATGAAAGAGGCGCCCTCGTCACACTGAGAGGCATTGAGCAGCGTCACAAGGGCATTGGAGTGGATGAATTCATGCGCGCTCGCGTTAAGTTTGAGCTACTGACAGATCTTAAAAACAACGTAGAAATGGCTTATCCCATGGAGTTTACCAGGATGACCACTGATGGGGAAGGGTTTATATTTAGCTGCAGGATGACAGCCCCCATTCCGGGGTCTTTTGCACTAAGACCTCGAGTAAGTATTGTCCGTGAAGAAGGTGTCCACAATGATCAGGACTTGAGGGAGGAGCAGAGGTATGTTTATCTGAGACGTTCTAATGATCCTTTCCATATCCTTGTTGAGAATTCTGACAGCATACGGTATTTAAACCGTACACGCAGGGAAAGTATTGCCCGTGCTGTTGCCCAAGAAATAATGCAGCCAACCGGTACTAAAGAAGCATTAAGTGCCATTAACCTTTGCGAAAAAGATTTAGAGACAATGGTAAGTACGCTTTTGGGGCATGTCATGCGATGGGGATCCGTACCTGCTTCAGACATGGGAAACTATCATGTTGACCTTCATCAAGGTACGCGTTGGTATGTTTATAACTGGCCACGCGATGGCAGTCAGGTGGCCCAGGAGTTCATTCAAGAATACCGTCTTTTGTCACGGGACTCCCCGGAAGCTAAGGCTCTTAAAGATGCTATTCTAGCCATCGTTAGGTATTATGTTTTGGCTTTTGTAACGAATGGAATAAACATGGATGTCCAACGCTTAAGCGTCAAGGATGGGCTTGCTCCTAGTTCAAATTGGGGCGACCAGGGAGATGGTCCTGGCTTTATTGCCGACCTTGTCTTGGATGTCTGGGAAACAGGCCTACTTGAGGAGGACAGT
>JANWIO010000160.1 GCA_025449835.1 Vampirovibrionales bacterium | reverse complement strand
GGGGATGCCCTTTACAATTCAGTCAACAACGAGTCCGAAGCACATTCGGCATACACAAAATTATTTAAAACAAGCTGTTCCACGGTTTGGTGCTGTTGATCTGCGGGGAGACCAGATGGATCTACCCGCTTTGACCCTTCCGCCAAGGCCCAATAAGCTCATTCTCTGGATTGCAAAATGTTATGTTCAGTGGCATTTACGGTTTAATGAGCGAATTGCCCACATTCATATTCAGGGCGCTGAACAAATTCGGAAGGCTTTACAAGAGAAGAAGCATGTCATTTTAGCCCCCAACCATCCTGGTTTTGGGGATGTTTATATGGTTCCACTGATATCTGTTGCGTCTAAGCAGCCTGGTGCGGTGATGGGGCAGGTGGGGCTTTTCCATGCGATACGAAGTCCTCGGTTGGCCAAGAAATATGGCCAACCCATTATGAACTGGCTTTTAAGTCATTTTGGTCTTTTTCCCGTTCACTCTGATGTGAAAGATCATGGGGCTATGAAGGCGAGTATTGATGTGGTGAAAGAAGGCAAATATCCCTTGATCATTTTCCCTGAGGGGCATTATAGCTGGCAAAATGACCAAGTGAGTGAAATGCAGTATGGTACGGTTGCCCTTGGTTTAAAAGCCGCATCTGAACTTAAAAAGCAATATCAGCAAGGCAATATGAAGCAACTGGAAGATGTTGTTATCTTCCCCATTGGTATTAAGCATCGTTTTCAACGTCCTTCTTTAAAACAACTCCAAAAAATAATTGATAACCTGGAAACGCAGCTGTCTATTTCAGTTCACAAAACGGGGATTGAACCGACTCTGGAAAATTTAACGCCACGAGTGGAAGCGTTATGGATGAAAGTCCTGGAAAAAGAGTATCTCAAGATGCTTCAACAGGAGGGTTTACCTCAGAATTTATTGAAAACCTTGCCTAACGACTTGTCAGAACGACATCTTCAGGTAACCGAGGCATTGATTGGCTCCGTCGAAAAATCCTTTGGACTGGCGGCTGAAAAGGATACCTCCTTTGCCCTACGAATTAAGAATATTCGGCATTTTTATCGTTCTCAGCGTATACAGCCAGGGGGTATGCCAGAGGGTGTCAAGAAAAGGTTTGATCAGATTTATAAGCCTCGCTTAAATACGGCATATGAGTTTCAAAAATTTTCAACCGATTATTTATCGTCTCACGTGACGCAAGAGCGCTTAGCAGAAACGTTGTTTAAGCTAGACTTTATTTTAACTCAGAATGAATCGTCGATGATGGCAGATATCGGGCCTCGTAAAACCAAAATTCAAGTGGGCGCCCCCATTTCCTTAACATCGCTGTTGCCTGGGTATGAATCTCAAAAACAAGAAACCATTCGAGCGCTGACCCAACATTTAAGATCGTCACTCCAAAGCCTTGTCTCCTCTTTGTAAGGGGGGTTGAGTGTTGGAAATTATTGTGTAATTTGGCTTAAAAAGTCTTCCAGTTCACTTACTGCACCATGATCTTCGAATAATACCGAATGGGCTTGCATAATTTTTTGGTGAATTTTTTGACGATAATCAGTGTTGGTTCCCAATTTTACCGCCAGGTTCACGTATTTTTTGGGGCTATCCACAATGCAGTCTTTGATTCCCATCTTGGTGTATAAGCCATAGGTCATCCGACCACGTAAAAGAGAGCCAGGCATTGTCACAACCGGTGTTCCCATGGCAAGAGCCTCGTAGGAAGTGTTACCTCCGCCAAAATGGAGGGTGTCAAGCATCACGTTGCCTATTGAAAGCAAGTGTAGATACTCCGCATAGGACATCTTATCGAGAATACGAATCCGATCCAGTACATCAGGAAGCGTTTTTTGAAAGCGCTGAAGTAGTCGCTCGCTCCATTGGGCATGATAGGCGTTTGCAAGGACTAGAATGCCAGCGATGTCTTTGCGGAGAATGTCACCCAGAATCTCATCAAAGTCTGGATGGAACTTAAATAACGATTGGGGGCAAAGATAGAGATGATCAGCGTCTTGGAACCCAAAATGGCTTTTGGGTAAGAGGGGCTCATCTAAGATGGGGCGCGTGTAATAGGCTGGGATGCTTTTAAATCGAACCAATTTTTCTGAGTAATAGTCATCACTACTCTTGGTTTCAAAAAGCTCGCTGGAAAGGTAATAATCAATGGTGTCCATGGCTGTTGTAGTAGGGTGTCCCCACGTCACACATTGGGTTTTTGCCAGTCGGTTGAAGGCCAGAAAATAAGTGAGGGGCTCCATGCCAATATCGAGATAGATTAAGACATCCAGATTTTGATTTCCAATAGTTTGGCAGGCCTTCGGCAGGTCGCTGGGAAATAAGTTGATATAAGTATGCGGGGCTGTGACCGGGCTTTGATGGGAATGACCAATGTTGAAAAGGACAATCTCAAATTTTTCGCGAGACATGTTTTCGACCAGCCCTAAAAAGACTTTGCCAATGGTGTGATTTTTGGATAAAAACCGTGAAATAAACCCGATTTTGGGCTTTGGATTGGATGTTGTTGGTGGGGTTTGTATCCAAAGGTTTAACGATTCATAAAGCTTACTCAAGGCTTGCTGCGCTGTTTTATCATTGCGCCCCTGATAGGCAAGTAAAAAGGGGGTGATGGAAATTTCAGTAATGGGATCTTGAATCTGGAGCGACTGATTTTGCAATTGGGTCACTTCATCAATAAACCGTCGATGCCAATCGTCAACCTCTTTGAGGGTTTGGTAGATGGGAGGTAAAGCCGTAGCCATCCGAATCCGTAGACCATCACTGGGTTGCAATGCCACTGATTTTTCGTAAGCCTGGAGTCCTTCTTCCATATCACCGGCACTGATAAGGGCTTCTCCCAGATTTTTCTGGGCATCAAAAAAGTTTGGATCTGTGTCAACAGCTTTTTTTAAATAAGTAATGGCTCCCTTAAGCTGATATTGGTCTTTATAGACCAAAGCCAAATTATTCAAAGCTGCTGTACAAGCGGGGTCTAGAGTGATGGCTTTTTGAAACAAATCAGATGCTTCTACTAAGTTTCCCAACTCTCGATGAATGGCTCCTAAATTATTAAAAGGTGTTACTCGTGTTGGTTCTGTCTTGATGAGTTGTTCATAACAGGCAATGGCCTGGGGAAACATGTTTAATTTATGGTACACGTTACCTAAGTTAATTTGCAGATCCGGAAAATCAGGTTTGAGACGTAACCCTTGCTGATAACAGTGTAGGGCTTCTTGGAATTGATTCTGTTGATAGAAGATAAAACCAATGTTGTGGTATGCCTCAGCAAAGTTAGGGTTAATCTGTAGTACTTGTTGGTAGTAATGTAAGGCTTTGTCGGCATTATTTAATGCTTGGTAGGCCACACCTAAATTAAAATAGGCTTTAGCGTCATTGGGTTTGTATTGCAAGGCGTGTTCATAGCACTCAATAGACTTCTCAACATTGCCAGTGCTTTGAAACACAACCCCCAGGTTGTTGTAAAAAAGGGGCTCCGGGCTCTGTTCAATTGCTTTTTGAATCGACTCAATGGCCAAATTGTTTTGGCCATATTGACTATAAACAACGCCAAGTAAATGCAGTGCTTCTGGGTGATGGGGATTTTGTGCCAGAATTTTTTTATAAATCGCTTCCGCCTGTTGCAACTGACCCGCCATATGGTGTTGCAATGCGGCGTCAATGAGTTGGGAGGCAGATTGTTCTGCATGGGGAGGATGAGATGCCATAAATATGTGTGTCACGCTTTCTCTCTAGGGTTGTTTTTATTTTATCACGGCTTACAGCATTAGATTTTAAGACCCCAATGGGTGATTCTGAGTGCAAAGTGGATGGCATCGGCAGGGTGCTTCTTAATGCATGTGAATCATGACATGGCTGGAGAGAAACGCCCCAAGAATCACCAGAAGCCATACTAGTGAGATGAAAATGATGAGCCAAATCCAGTTTCTGTTAGTTTCCATGTCTTTTTGCCATAAGGAGTGACTTTTGGGGTAGTTTAACTTGCAATAAAACGGTGGCTCAGGTTTTGGGTGGTCTTTTGAAAAGGGATCGTTGGTAAATACCCTATATTTGCTGCATTCTAAGTCATCTAAATGGCTTCGTTTAAAACTTACCAACAGAAAGAAAATATTGAGTGCCACAACGGTAATCAATATGGCGAGAAAAATCCATTCATCTGGGCGAATTTTGGTGATATGAATCATTGCAGGGATTACCAATTTGCTACATTGAGTAGAATGCTTTTGCCATCAATTCTTAAAGACGATGATGGTTGGAAAAGTTATTGCACTTTGGAGCATATCCGTTGTTTGGGGAGATAAAATCCCTCCACTGGCCAATATTTATGGCTTTAGGATTCTTTCCCCCTTGAATTGGGCTATGTGGATAAGAATAGGTAGGCTTCTAGAAGGGATTTTGATATAAAAATGTTTCAAATTTGCAATTTAACTTGATTGGTTATCGGTTTTGTCATAAAAGTAAGGCTATGTTGTGAGTGAGACACCCCGGGGAGGATGCCCATGAACGTGAACACCAATCTGCCTTTCAAGCCAAGTTTAGGAAAAACACCCCTATTTTCGGCACAGACTGCTTCTATTTCTCGAAAGCAGTCTCAAATTATTCGGCAAACAACCGTTCAGTTTGGTGCAAAAAAGAAGAGGCAGGACATGGGACTTCAACAAAAAGATGCATTATTAAAGGCGTTAAAAAACTTTGCTGATGTTGATAGCAGTTTAGAAGCAGCTCTTGAGCTCATGGGGTGGGATCAATCTTCCTATATGCCAGAGAATGCAGAAAATATCCGTCCCACCCAGGTCGCAACCTTAACCCAGATGAAGCATGATAACCTTGTTTCGCCCAAGACGGAGAAAGTTTTGAAGGGCTTAAGTGACCCAGCCGTCTTCAAGTCTCTGGATTTGGTGACGCAAAAAATGGTGAAAGTGGTAAAGCGAGATTATGACAGTGAAAAATCACTTTCTGCGGATTTGGTACATCGTATTGCCAAGACAGAGAGTGAAGGGTATTTATTGTGGAATAAAGCCAAAAAAGGGAAAGGTAATTTTGACGGCTTTGCTGTGAAATTACAGGAAATGGTTGATTTACAACGAGAAAAAGCCCATGCCCTTGGCTTTAAAAAGTCACCTTATGATGCTTTGCTGAATGAGTATGAACCCGGCATGACATCTGAAAAGCTTGAAATAGTGTTTGATGGGTTAAAAGCTGGGCTAGTTCCCTTAATTAAGGCAATCCATTCATCGCCTGTTTCTGTCGATGATGCTTTTCGTCGTAAAAATTATAGTAAAGATAAACAACTCGCCGTTATTAATAAGGTTTTAACGGATATCGGCTATGATTTTAAATCAGGACGTCAGGATTTTACGACCCATCCTTGCCAAGTTTCCGTTGGTGCTCCCTATGATGCCAGAATCCTGACCAATATCAACCCAAACGATCTCTTTGATGGCTTCTTTTCATCAGTTCATGAAGGTGGTCATGCCCTCTACGAACAAGGGATTGAGCCAAAGTTAGCCGGAACGCCTTTGGGAGCAGGGACATCTTTGGGGATTCATGAGTCTCAATCTCGGATGTGGGAAAATATCGTGGCCCGAAGCAAAGGGTTTTGGGCGACATATTTGCCGGTCTTTAAAAAAGTTTTTCCAAAAGCCTTAAAAAATGTTACTTTAAAGCAGTTTTATCAAGCGCTTAATAAAGTAACACCCTCTTTAATCCGTATTCAGGCTGATGAAGTAACGTATAACCTTCATGTACTCACCCGGTTTGAACTGGAAAAAGATATGATTGAAGGGAAGCTTGATGTGAAGGATTTGCCCGAACACTGGAATCAAAAAATGCAGCAATATTTAGGGGTTTCGCCTAAAAATCTTGCAGAAGGTGCTTTTCAAGACGTTCACTGGTCGAGCGGCTTGTTTGGATATTTCCCCACGTACACCTTGGGAAATCTCTATTCAGCCCAATTTTTCCACAAAGCCCAAGCAGAATTGGGTTTGGATTTGGAAAAACCTTTAAATAAAACGCAATTGAAAAATCTTCGGGGCTGGTTAAAAGAAAAGATTCATCGCTACGGTAAAATGGAAGACCCCAATGACATTATCCGCCGAGTAACGGGTGAAGATCTCAATCCAAAGTACTTTTTGAATTATCTCTGGAATAAATACGAGAAATTATACCAACTGGATACTGCTAGCCGACCTAATTTTACTCGGTTATAAGGCCATTAGATGGCAATGGCGTACTGTTCGGTGAGAATTTCATCGAAAATGGCTTGAATCTCTTCCAGAGAATTCACTTGGGTTAATCGGTTTCGGTAGGCCCTTACACCTGAAAATCCCTGGGCATACCAGGTGAGGTGTTTTCGGATTTCCCGAACGCCAATTTGGTTTCCCCGATAATCACAAAGGGCTTGGGCATGCTCAAAAGCTACGTTTAAACGCTCCTTTAATGTTCTCTCTTGAACCGGTTTTCCGGTTTTAAGATGTTGGTCAAGTTCACCGATAATCCAAGGTTGGCCTTGGCAATGGCGACCAATCATCACACCATCTACGCCGTAAGTGTCAATGATATATTTTGCATCTTCTGCAGAACGGATATCTCCATTAGCAATAACCGGAATAGAAACCGCCTGTTTGAGTTCCCCGAAAGCTTCCCATTTGCACCCGGGTTGATAGCCTTGAGAACGGGTTCTGGCGTGAAGGGTTAGCATGCTGGCCCCTGCGTCTTCGCATCGTTTTGCAAAATCCAGAAAGTTAATGCTGTTGTGATCCCAGCCCAGTCTGAACTTTACCGTGACAGGGATATCAACCTCTTTCACCAATGAACTGATTAAAGCGGCTGCCAGATCCGGTTCTTTCATGAGGGCACAGCCTTCAAAATTGCCGGTTATCTTTTTGACGGGGCATCCCATGTTTAAATCCAAGGTGTCAGGTGCATGATCTTCGATGACCTGATGGGCTGCTTCAAGTAAGATGTCTTCTCTGTGTCCAGCCAGTTGATAGGCAATGGGGTGGTCTGATTCCGTATGATCCAGTATCCGGGCTTTGCGTTGGCGAGAATAAATCATCCCGTTGGAGCTGATCATCTCGGTGCAAATCAATGAATCAGGCGCCCATCGGCGGACCAATGATCTAAAGACAATATCCGTAACACCCGCCATGGGTGCTAGCATAACACGGCTGTGTATGGGAACATTTTTGATGTTAAATAGAGACATCGTTTCATTATTATACGGTGAACCCGAAAAATGCCAACCCTTGGAAAAACGAATCTGCATGCTCGCTTGCGAACTGCCCGTCGTGTTGCACAAATGGCAGGTCATATTATTATGGCCAATTATGGCCAGCAACAAACTGTGAATACCAAATCCAGCGATGTGGACTTGGTAACTCAGGTTGATATCGAGTCCGATGAATTGATTCGTGAAGTTTTAAGGGAAGAATTCCCAGAAGATAAGATTGTAACGGAAGAAACTTTTGAAGAAGGCCAACCCATTGATTTATCCAATACCTGGGTCATTGATCCTCTGGATGGTACCACCAACTATGCCCATGGGTTTCCGCAATTTGCGGTTTCTATTGCCTATGTGGAGGAAGGTGAGCCCAAAGCCGCGGTCATTTTTGATCCCTTTAAAAATGAAATGTTCACGGCCATTGAGTCTGGTGAGGTCCATAAAAATGGACTTCCCATTCATGTCAGCGCCATTGATTCTCTTTCAAAAGCACTTTTGGCCACTGGGTTTCCCTATGATTTGAAAACCTCGGATTCTCGGCACAATAATATCGATTTGCATTCTCAGTTTCTCAACTTAACTCATGGGATTCGTCGGGCTGGGGCGGCCGCCTTAGATTTAGCGTATTTGGCCTGTGGACGACTGGATGGTTTTTGGGAGCTTCGCCTTGCCCCATGGGATGTTGCCGCTGGGATTTTAATGATTCAATGTGCAGGTGGCAAAGTAACAGGGCTCGCTGGCGAAAAACTGGATCTATCACAGCGTCGAATTAACATCGTGGGCTCCAATAACCAATTTCATGACGAATTGATCCAGGTCACCTCTGGATTTTCCGTCTAAGCAAGGGAACCTGATACAATAAACTTAATATCACCCGATCCCTTGAGAAGTCCTTGGCTGGAAGGATTGAAGTAGAACGATGATCCATGAAGTCTTAATCTTTTTTATTGGTTCTTTTGTCGCCCTGTTTTCCATCGTTGACCCGCTATTGGCGGTGCCGGTGTTTGCTTCTTTAACCGAGCAACATTCCAAAATACAGCGTGTTCAAACGGCGAAGCGGGCCAGTTTATATGTGTTGGGGATTTTATTGGTGTTTTTTATTGCAGGCGGATTAATTCTGAAGTTTTTTGGGATTTCCTTAGAAGGGCTTCGGATTGCTGGGGGTCTGATGATTATTGGCTCTGCAGCTGAGATGTTGCAAAAGAAAGATCGGTTGCTTCCCATTGAGCAACAAGAATCAGAAGAAAAAGAGGATATCGCTTTTTCCCCTTTAGCAATGCCTTTACTAAGTGGTCCTGGAGCCATTGCTGTAATTATTGGGATGACAACCGATGCCAAGTCGGTTCTTCAATATGGCATTATCTTAGTGACAATTTGTTTGGTTGCATTAACGTGCTACATTATGATGCGGTTGTCACACGAAATTACCCACCGCATGGGAACCACGATGATGAAATCCTTTGCCCGGATTATGGGCTTTATTTTATTGTGTGTCGGGGTTCAATATATCGTAAATGGTATTATGCCCTTACTAAAGTCTGTTTTTCACGCTTAATTAATGGGCGTGTGCTACGTGGGCAGGTTCGAACAGATTAATGCTATTGCCATCGGGATCGTAAATGTCTAAGAGTTTTCCAAAGTGCTCATTTCGGATGTCATTTTTCAGTTTTACATTGTGCTGTTTGAGGTATTCAGCGTATTGCTCCAAGTTATCCACTTGAAAACCAATAATACCACCGGCTTTTTCATTGGTAACATCTGTAGATTCTGCATCTGCGAGGTGGAGGGCTAATGTACCACCTTCGGTTTTAAATTGGACCCAGGCTGGGGTTTCGTAAGAAACCGGTAAGTTTAACACATCCGTGTAAAAGGCTTTTGCCCGATCGATGTCTTTTACAAAATAGACAAAAAACGCAACTTTGGTGATTCCCATGAATGTTTCTCCTTTTACAAACAATAATAAGCTGAACTGAGCAGCGTTAACTAAGACTGACTGGGAGAGGTGGATAAAGTATTGGATTTGGTGGCTCTTTGATGTTTAAGAAACCAGATGGCCAGTAATCCCACCAGGATTCCAATCAGGCTAAACACCTGAGACGCCGTAAAAATGTGCCCGATCCAGTAAACCACATCGCCTCGAAGATATTCAATGGTAAACCGGATAATGCCATATCCGACGAAAAAGAGTGCCATGGTGACGCCGGGCGTTTTTGAGCGTGTATAAATCGATTGAAGTATGATAGTGAGCAAAATCAGAGAAGCACTTTCATAAAGCTCTGTGGGGTGAACAAATGCTGGATAGGTGAGGTGGTAAGGTGGAAATTGAACACCCCATGGCATATTGGTGGGTTTGCCATAGCAGCAACCTGCCATAAAACAACCAATTCTACCGATAGCCAAACCTAACGCTGCGGGCACCATCACAATATCCCCAAATTTTGCAATAGAAAGTTTATTAAGCTTCATGATACAGAAGGAGGTAATACCAGCTGCAATTAAACCGCCATACCAAACTAGGCCTCCCCGATCAAGGATGATTCGAATCGGGTGTTCCAGATAGGTTTGCGGAAAATAAATAACGTAAAGTACTCGGGCACCAATGAACCCAGCGATAATAATGCCTAGAATGCCTTGAAGATAAAGATCAACATTTTCTCCTGCCTCTTTTGCTCGTTGGGCAACCCATAGGCTACCTACCATAAATCCCAAAGCGACTAATACACCGTAAGTATAGATTGTGAGGGAACCAATGTGGAACAAAATGGGATGCATAATCAAAAGCCTCTAGGGTGTTTATATCATCTGCATTATAGGCCGACTCCCTCTTGAAATCCAGAAAAATAAACTCAAAGATTGGCTGATTTTGTCGATAGAAAATTTAGGCAGCGCCTTTTATGAGGATTCCATAAAATGTGATGCCCAGTGCTTTACTTAAGAGGTCCCTGATGTTGGCTCTCAATTTTGATGGCTTTTGCATAAAAAGGGTTGTTTCGAGGATTTCATGCTGGAAAACGTAATTCAGGCAAAGCGAATTGTCATTAAACTTGGCACTCAGATTGTGATTCAAGAAGACGGATCCTTGGCGGAAGACCGACTTCATTCTTTGATTTCTCAATGCGCACAATTGGTTTGTGAAGGACGTAACGTGTTGCTGGTTTCTTCAGGGGCCGTTGGTCTGGGACGTCAGGTGCTAAACTTGAAAGAGCCGAAGCTGGCTTTGGCGGAAAAACAAGCATGCGCGGCTGTGGGGCAAAACCTTTTGATGGATCTTTACCGGGAAAGCTTTGAAAAGCATCAGCTGGTGACGGCACAATTGTTGCTCACAGCACTGGATTTCTCAGACCGTCAACGCTATTTAAATTTGAAAGAGACATTTAAAAAGTTGTTGGATTTTGGGGTGATTCCGGTGATTAATGAGAATGATACGGTTTCTATTACGGAAATTCAGGAAGATAAAACGAAAAGTTTTGGTGATAATGATAAGCTTTCGGCCTTGGTCGCCAGTAAATTAGATGCAGATCTATTGATTATCCTCACTAATGTGGCGGGGATCTATACCCAAAACCCATTAACCCATCCAGATGCAGCGCTTATTCCTATTATTGAAGGTTTTGAACAACTAAAAGAGATTGGCTTGGATGGGAAGTCTATGTACGGCCGGGGAGGCATGGCCACAAAAGTTGAAGCCGCTAAAATTGCATCGATGAGTGGGGTTCATACACTTATTGCATCGGGCTTAACGGAAAATATTCTGCTGGATGCATGCCAAGGAAAGGATATTCCAGGGACATGGATTATGGCTCAAAATGCCATTCCTGGGCGTAAGCGTTGGCTTGGTCTGGCTTCAGGGTATAATGGTGTTGTTGTTGTGAATGATGGGGCCAAGCAAGCTCTGGTTTCTAAAGGTGCTAGCTTACTCCCCATTGGTATTGTCGATGTACAAGGCGATTTTCAAAGCAGGCAGATTGTGAGCATCCAAGATGAAGATGGTATTGAGCTGGGCAGAGGGCTAATTCATTTTTCGGCTCAGGAAACACGCCAAATTCAAGGGCAGCAAAGCCAAGAGATTTCTAAAATTTTGGGATTGAATGATCTTGACCATGAAGTGGTCATTCATCGTGATAATTTAGTGATTTATCAGGAGTATTCCGTATGACCCCTGCTGAAACCAAGGATATGGCCCAATTATTACAACAGAGCCGCAGTGCGTCTTATGTTCTTGGGGCATTAACTACCGAGCAAAAGAACCATGCTTTAACAATTTTTGCCCAATTAATCGAAGAAAACACGTCTTTGTTGTTGCATGCAAACCATCAGGATTTGGATAGCCAGGTTGGTAAAATATCTAATAGCTTATATCAGAGGTTAAAACTGGATCGAGAAAAGCTGTTGCAGTTGGCTCAGGGTATTTATGATGTCATTCGGCTTCCTGATCCGGTGGGACAGCTTTTGGCAACAACCAAAATGGATGAGAATCTTATTTTAGAAAAGGTCTCCGTGCCCATCGGCGTTATTGGCATTATTTTTGAATCTCGCCCTGATGTCATTCCGCAGATTTTAGCATTGGCTTTGAAAAGTGGGAATGCCGTGGTTTTAAAAGGCGGCAAAGAAGCGCTAAATTCAAACTTTGCTTTTATGGATCTGGTGGAAAAGATGAATGCCCAGTGTCCTTGGTTACCACCACATTGGGCACAGCTATTGGATGGCCGTCAAGCAGTTCAGGAGATGCTTGCCTACAATCAATATGTGGATTTGATTATCCCCCGTGGCTCTAACCAATTGGTTCAATCCATTATGGCGTCTACGAAGATCCCTGTGATGGGCCATGCCGATGGGATTTGTCATCTTTATGTTCATCCCAGTGCTGGTCTTCAGAATGCCATTGCCGTGGCCATTGACTCAAAATCGCAATACCCTTCTGCTTGTAATGCTTTGGAAACATTGCTGGTGGATGAAGCCATTGCAAACACTTTTTTACCCCAATTTTTTGAAGCTGCAACCCAGGCCAACATTACCCTGCGTGGCTGTGAAAAAACCTGTGCCATTTTACCCCATATTGCACAGGCCACTGAGGTGGATTGGCAAACCGAATATGGGGAACTCACACTGGCCGTGAAAGTGGTCTCGGGTTTGGAGGAAGCGATTACGCATATTAACACCTATGGGTCTCACCATACCGATGGTATTTTGGCTCAGGATAAAGCAGCGCAAGAAGCCTTTCTTACAGGAGTGGATTCGGCGAATGTGTTTATCAACGCCTCCACTCGATTTGCCGATGGTTTTCGCTTTGGGCTTGGCGCTGAGGTAGGGATTAGTACGGCCAAAACTCATGCGAGAGGGCCTGTGGGGCTAGAAGGTCTTGTAATCTATAAATACAAGCTTCGTGGAGCTGGGCATGTTGTTTCCACCTATGTGGGAGAACATGCCAAGTCTTTTCTTCACGAAAAATTATAGTTAATTAGGCACCCAACACTTTTTGCATCCGCTCAAAGGCCCAATCCAATTCCTCTTGGGTAATCACGAGAGGCGGCGCAAAGCGAATGACGTTATCATGGGTTTCTTTGCACAGAATCCCTTCTTCCTTGAGAGCTTCGCAATAGGGGCGAGCTTTGATATCGAGTTCGATGCCAATAAAAAGCCCTTTGCCACGAATGTTCAGGATATGAGGGTTTTTCAGTGTCTTTAATTTATCAATGAAATAAGTTCCCAATGATTCAGAACGAGCAACCAGCTCTTCATCCACAATCACTTTTAAGGCAGCCCGGGCCACGGCACATCCGAGTGGGTTACCACCAAAGGTACTGCCGTGATCTCCTGGATGGAAGACAGACATAATTTTTTCAGTGGTTAACATGGCTGATACGGGATAAAAACCACCTGAGAGAGCTTTACCAATAATGATAACATCTGGTGTAATGCCTTCATGCTGGAATGCAAAGAGTTTACCGGTACGTCCCAGGCCGGTTTGAATTTCATCCACCACGAGAAGAACATTGTTGGCTTTACAAATATCTGCGACCGCTTTGAGATAGCCATCAGGCGGGATTAAAATACCAGCTTCACCTTGAATGGGCTCAACCAAGAATGCGCATGTGTTGGGCGTAATGGCACTTTTTAAAGCGTCTGCGTCACCAAAGGGAATCACTTTAAAGCCAGGGGTAAATGGACCAAAGCCGTCTTGATATTGGGGCTCGGTGGAGAAGCCAACAATGGTGGTGGTGCGTCCATGGAAATTGTTTTTGCAAACAATAATCTCGGCTTTACCTTCAGGGATTCCTTTTACTTTATAACCCCATTTTCGTGCTGTTTTAAGAGCTGTTTCAACAGCTTCTGCGCCGCTATTCATCGGTAAAACTTTTTCTGTGCCAGTGATTTCAGTGAGTTCTTTGTAAAAAAGAGACAGTTGGCTGTTTCGGAAGGCTCTTGAGGTGAGGGTCACTTTTTCAGCTTGTTCTTTTAAGGCTTTTAAAATGGCAGGATGGCAATGTCCTTGGTTTACGGCTGAGTAGGCACTCAAACAATCCAAATACCGTTTTCCTTCCACATCGTATACCCACACACCTTGGGCTCGATCGATGACAATATCGAGAGGATGATAATTATGGGCACCATATTGCTCTTCTAAAGCAATATATTCTTGGGTTGTTGAGGCTTGATTCAACATGGGTTGTTCCTTTTCCATTTTTACGTACCGCCAACATTCATCTTATTACGACTTCTGGCCCAATTGTCCTGCAATTTGTGTCGCTTCTTCAACCGCTCGTGCCAGAACTGAGCGGATTTTACCATCTTCCATAATTAAAAGCCCACCAATAGTGCATCCTGCCGGGGTGGTGACATCATCACGTAAGGCTGCAGGGTGACGGCCTGTTTTTTGGACCATGGTTGCGGCACCCAGAACAACTTGGGTCACAATTTTCAAGGCAACCTCCCGAGGCAATCCTACCCGAACCCCGCCATCGGCAAGGGCTTCCATTATGAGGTAAAAATAAGCTGGTCCACTACCACTTAAGCCGGTGACGGCATCAAAATGCGCCTCCTCAAGCTCCAAGCATTCTCCCACCGCTTCAAAAATCTGGTAAGCAACGTCCATATCCGAGGGCTTTGCATGACTTCCTGGGCAAACAATGGTCATGCCTTGCCCAACGATGCATGGGGTATTGGGCATGGCCCGAATCACGGGATTGGGTTGTCCTATTATTTTTTCAATATACTCGATAGAGGTTCCGGCAGAGATGGAGATGACTAATGTTTCCTTGGGGATGTGATTTGACTTTAAATACTCCAAAACTTTCCCCATACTGGAGGGTTTTACGCATAACAGAAGAACGTCGGTGTCAGCAAGCTCTTTTTTATAGTCGGTATAGGCCGAAATCTCTAATTCTTGTCTTACTTTTTGGCATGATGCCTCTGTTCTAGCTGCTGCCCACACTTGTTTGGGGTCCACCGTTTGGGTTTCAATGAGCCCTTGAATCAGAGCATATCCCATTACGCCTGCCCCGATAACCCCTAACTTCTGTGTGGAAAGTGCCATGCCAATCTCCTCAATAAAACGCATGATGATAGCGTGTTGTTGTTTAACGGTATTGTACCCAAGTTGGCTAAAACTTTAAAGCAGTGCATTTTGAAATTAAAACAATAATAATGGCGCTTTTTTCGCCTAAATACGGTATTGCTGGTGCTATTTTTATGCGATACTATCAATCTTCATATCAAGAGATGGGGCAACAAGAAGTTTGTAAGATAGCGTTGCCGAATAAACTCTTATATAATTCATGGTAGTTATGAACCCATTTTTTTATCAGTGTCATGTTGTAACAAAAGAGGAACCTTCGATTTAACATATGAAACCTTTTCAAAACCAGCCATCAAATTCATCATCCGCATCAAAAGGCCCCCAACTTTTAACCGATAAGATAAAGGCACAGGAAGTTCGCCTTGTTTCTGATGATGAAACCTTTGGTGTTGTATCACGAGCCGAAGCAGAAAGAATTGCAGCCGAAAGAGGTCTTGATTTAATTGTGATGAGCCTAGACTCATCACCACCGGTTGTTCGCCTGATGGATTTTGGCAAATTCAAGTTTGAAAAAGAGAAAAAGGCTCGGGAAGCCAAGAAAAAGCAACACACTGTGGATGTCAAAGAAATTAAAATGGGTGTTCGCATTGATACCCATGATTATGAAGTGAAGGTGAAGAGAGGAGAAGGCTTCTTGGAACATGGTCACAAGCTTAAGCTGACCATTAGGCTCCGGGGACGGGAAGTACAACATCCAAATTTAGCCTTTGACCTTGCGAATAAGTTTGTTGTAGACTTAGAAAACTTTGGAAGCGTCGAAGCGCCTCCTAAGATGGAAGGCCGACAGATCATCCTGGTGATGTCTTCCTCCAAGAAAAAATAGGTTCTTAATATCCTGAATAGGAGTTTAGATAGGAAAGATGCCCAAAAATAAAATGAAAACCCATAAAGCGGGTGCAAAACGCTACAGATTGACGGGGACTGGAAAACTCGTCCGGGCTCAAGCTGGTCGTGGCCACTTGAACTCCAAGAAGTCTTCCTCTCGGAAAAGACGTCTTGAAGGGATGATTGAGATTAACCCTGGCAATGCGAAAAAAATACTGGATGAAATCCCGTATTTGCAGTATATTCGTTAAACTCTTAGTTGCTCCTTAAGTTGAGGTTTAATTCACCATGTCTCGTGTCAAACGTGGAAATGTCCTTAAAAATAGACATCGTAAAATTTTAAAGCTTGCAAAAGGCTTTCGTGGTAGCAGAAGCCGCCTCTTTACCGTAGCCAATCAGGCTGTAATGAAGGCGTTGAAATATGCTTATCGGGATCGTCGAAACAAAAAACGGGATCTGCATCGCTTGTGGATTACTCGGATTAATGCTGCTGCTCGGCAAAACGGGCTGTCCTACAGTCGGTTTGCCTTTGGATTGAAACGGGCCAATATTCAAGTAAACCGCAAGTATTTAGCCGATATTGCTGTAAGCGATAAAGCTGCATTTGCAAAAATTGCTGAAGCCGCTAAAAACGCTTTACCCGCTTAAAATTTATTGATTATTTTGAAAACCAGTCCTGATGCTTTTGAAGTGTCAGGGCTGGTTTTTGTTAGGCGGGAGAACTGAGTTTGTTTGTTGATACTGGAAGAGACCTCGGCCAGTAAGGTAAAGATCTACTCCTGATGATGAGATTCCCATTGCTTGGCAAGCTTGCTTTTCATATAAGTGGGCTTCGTCTTCAATGCGAGAGCCATAAATCCATTGCTCTGTTGAAACCTTTTTGCCTATTTTTTTTGCCGCCTTTTCGCCCCAATAATTATAAAGGTGTTGCGGGGATATAAAATGAGACACGACTTTCCACTTGTTTTGTCGGGCATGTCGGTACTCATGGGCTAATTCTGCAGCTTTTTCGCCATCTTTATCCAAGGTAAAAAAGACTTTATGGAGATGGAGTTCCCCTGAAATATGATCAAATCCACACGAGTTCCCTTCGGGGTGTTCCTTTGTATAGCGAATTTTGCCTGCCTGATGTAAGTCTTCAACCCATTGAGCAATTTCTGGTGAAAGCGCTTTTAAAAGTTTTAGGGTTGGTTGCATGTGTTGCCAGATTTCTTCATCTGAAATGGGTTGTTCGGAGGCGATTTTATCTTGGATGAATTTTGTGGTGGTGTTTTGGTGAATTTCTTTGGCATATTGTGTTGCAATATTATTGAAAGCAGGTAATTTTCCGTCCCCATCATACAATTGACCGCCGCCCCAGATTCCTAACCAGCCGACTGTTGTGACTAATATGGGTTTCCAGGTGACTTTCAGTAGTTTTCGCGGAAATTGCTTGAGTTTTGTAAACATTTTTTGTGAGAAAGTCTTTTGAGACGCAAGAGACTCTAAGGATGGAGCAGGTGATGAGAGGCGTTCTGGCTCAACCAATTTTCCGAAGGACAGAGTCCGATGTTTTGAAGAAGAAGTTTCATGAATGACTCTCCCCCTGCTTGGTTGCCAAGACGAAATATTTCCCTCAAATCCCAACACGTTTATAACGATCCTCACCACTACCTGATTGTTTTAAAACATAAACAGGCCTAAAATTCAATCTAATTTTATTTATAAAAAAAATCAAACATAGTGAAATGCTGGTGCCAGTCGTGTAAAAGCGATTTTGTGACGAGTGTAAGAATTATGAAAAGGGCCCATGGGGGATTTCATACGGCATCAAAAAATGCTAAAATAAAAGCAGAGTTAGGGAAGTAACCAATCCCAGATACGTAGAGAGGTCTCATTAAGGGGTGGACATGTCTCGAGCTATTTATACTCGCACCGGTGATAGTGGCGACACCAGTCTTGCATGTGGTCGTCGGATTCCGAAAGATGATTTACGGATTGATGCCTATGGCACCATTGACGAATTATCCAGTGTTCTGGGCGTGGTTTCTGCATTATTGGCCAAGTTAAATAAAATAGAAAATGACCGTTGGAAGTCTCAAGTTGAGCTGATTGAGTGGATTCAGGATAAGCTATTCACCCTTTCAAGTATGATTGCCACGGCGAACTTGCCAGCAAGTACGATGCCGGTGCTGGTACAGGAAGATGTTTCCTTTTTAGAACAGCACATTGATGAGATGGAGGTTGATCTGCCTGAAATCCGGAATTTCATCCTGCCAGGGGGTAGTGAATTGGTGAGCTTTATTCATTTGGCACGAACGGTTTGCCGAAGAGCTGAAAGGATCTGTACCAGTTTAGATCATGAAACACCCTTGCATCCTGTCATTTTACCCTTTTTAAATCGACTCAGTGATGAGCTGTTTGTGTTTGCTCGCTGGCTTTGTTTTCAACGGGGGGAAGAGGAAAAGATCTGGTTGGGACGGAAACATCCTGAGAGTAAACGCAGCCGTGTCTACAGTCATCGGGATGTGATTACGAAACTGCTGCATGAAGACAACGCCGAGCAACTAACGCTGTTTAACTTAAACACGCTTTAATGGTTTTGATGACATAATCCTGTTCTTCATGGCTCAAAGTAGGGTATATGGGCAAACTTAAGCAGGATTCATGGTAGCGTTCTGCTTCGGGAAAATCACCTTGTTTGGTGCGAAGATGTTCCTGATAATACGGTTGCAAATGAACAGGGATATAATGAACCTGGGGTGCAATTCTGGCATTTTGCAACGCTTTAAAGAGTTGAGTACGGTTGATGGGCGTTTTTGTTACATCAATCCAAATGGGGAATAAGTGGTTAGCGGATGCATCTCCCGTCGTTTCTTCCTGGGTTTGAATGGCCGGAATATCTCGAAAAGCTTCTCGATAACGTTGGGCAATTTGGGAACGACGTTCCATAAATCCATCCAGTTTCTGCATCTGGACAGTGCCGATAGCCGCTTGGATATCGGTCATCCGGTAATTGTAGCCGAGGTCCTGCATCTCATATTGCCAGGGCTGGTCTTCAAACACTTTAAATTGTTGCGAGTCTTTGGTAATGCCATGGGTTCTGAATTTTAAAAGCTTCTCATAGAAATGACGATGCGGCGTTACCACCATTCCCCCTTCACCTGTGGTAATGGATTTTACAGGATGAAAACTGAAAACAGCCATATCTCGGCAGTGACCAATCGGCGTATTCTTGTAGCGGGCGCCTAGGGCATGGCAGGCATCTTCAATCACCACGAGGTGATGTTCATCAGCCAGTTGATAAATCGAGTCGAGTGCAACAGGGCTGCCCGCAAAATGAACTGGGGCAATGGCTTTTGTTTTGGGTGTAATGCGGCAGGCAATTTCCTGGGGATTGATATTCCACGAGTTGGGAGAAATATCTGCAAAAACGGGTTTGCCACCTTGATATAAAACAGCATTGGATGTTGCAACAAATGTGATGGAGCTGGTAATGACTTCATCGCCTGGGCCAATGCCCGCAGCATAGTATGCACCGTGAAGTGCAGCGGTACCATTGCAGAATCCCACCGCATACGGGACATCACAATATGCAGCCACAGCTTGTTCAAATTTTTCTATGGCGGGGCCTTGGGTAATGTAAGGCGATTTTAAAACGTCGATAACGGCCTGGATTTCTTCATCACCAATGGTTTGACGGCCATAGGGGATGGTCTGGGTCGGTGAAAATTCGGTTTGATTAGGCATGAACTTTCTTCTTGGAAGCAACGGTTGGTTTTGTGGGTGTATTTTCAGGATGCTCAGGGTAAATTAACCGCCTCAAGTCCTGAACAGAAAGAATCTCGGGGTTATTATTGCTTCGGTAAGAGAAATTCTCTTTCACCCGTTCACCGCCAGGGATTGCTTTGTATCGAACATGTCTGATTTGAGGCTCGATGACAAATCGATTTTCATATTCTAGAGTATACCGGGAGTCATCATGGGTAATTAAAACTTCATGGAGTTTTTCCCCGGGACGAATACCGGTAATTTCCACCTTACACTTAGGCGCAATGGCTTTAACCAGATCCATAATGTTCATACTGGGGATTTTGGGCACAAAAATTTCGCCGCCCTGCATCAGTTCAAGGTTGTCGCAAACAAACTGAACCCCCTGATCCAGGGTAATCCAAAATCTTGTCATTCTTGGGTCTGTTACAGTCACTGTTCCTGTTTCTCGGAGCTTTTCAAACAGGGGAATAACGCTTCCACGGCTGCCAATAACATTGCCATAGCGAACAACACTAAAACGAGTGTTTTTGCCCTTACCCACATAAGAGTTTGCGGCAGTAAACAATTTATCAGAGCAAAGTTTTGTTGCGCCATAAAGATTAATGGGGTTTGCAGCTTTGTCTGTACTCAGTGCAATCACTCGTTCTACGTTATGGGCAATGGCAGTTTCAATAATATTTTGAGCCCCCAGGACATTGGTTTTAATGGCTTCAAATGGGTTATATTCACAGGCTGGAATTTGTTTCATGGCAGCCGCATGAATGATAATATCAACTCCTGAAAATGCCATGGATAAACGCTTTTCATCTCGTACATCCCCAATGAAAAAGCGAATTCGGGGATCTGAAAACTCCCTGGCCATTTCATACTGCTTAAGTTCGTCACGGCTAAAAATAATTAGTTTGGCAATATCATAGTTATCGAGGATATGACGGGCACATATTTTTCCAAAAGAACCCGTTCCTCCGGTAATCAATACTGTTTTCTTTTTAAATATCATTTGCTTCGTCCATTCAACTTGCTCCCACTCGTATTACTATTGTATCATAGCCCCCTTATCCAGCATCCTCATTCTAGAGGACCCCGTTTTTTGCGGATACTTATTTTTAGGCTTAATATTTGAGTTAAAATACTTGGTCTGAATTTATTTCTTGTGTAAAATCATATAACAGATTGTTATTTTAAGGGGTCTTTATTCGATAATGATGTCTATCCAATCAGGGTTGGGATTGCGTTTACAAAAAACTGCTACTTCTCTTAATTCAAAGCATATTCAGCTTCATAAGAAGGAGAATATGCTTCGCTTTGGAGACCAAATGCACTTTATCATGCCTGCTAATCTTCAATCGGATTTGAATGAAATTATTAGAAGTGTTCCTTATAAGCTTGAAGATCCAGGTGATGTAATGGATAGTTTGTTAAGACCCTTAAATAACGTGATTATCGAGTGTGGAAAATACTTTGAGCAGCAAGAAGGGAAAGATTTTATTGAGGATTCAAGAAATCTTGCGTTACTTTATAAGCCCTTTGTGAGAGCGATTGCCCAACTGGATAAACATTCTCGTGATGAATTGATTATATTATTGATTTGTAATGATCCGACATCAGGTGCTCCTTCAGAGCATAATTCAGAGCATAATACCAATTATCTGATGGAGCTTGCTGCACTATGCATTGATTATGCTGGTCCTGAGCTTCAGCTTGTTTCTTTACTCGATTATAGAGATCCGCAACTCAAGCAAACGCAGAAAGCATTGAGAAAAATTATGGCTCAGCGTAATCCTGATTTAAAGATTCCATATAATCCGCAACGGGAAGAGATTCAAAAAGCACAATTCAATTGGTTTCGCTTTTCAGATCGGTTAGAGGCGTTGCAGGGTAATCGTCAATTAAAGGCAGTGATGACGGACCTGAAGGAATACATTGATAAGAAGAAGGATTGGTTTTTATGCCATTACTTTGATGTGCAGACCCATGACTTGAAAAAGGCCTATGCAAATGATGTTGTTTCTGAGATTCGTCTTCATCTCAATCGTCTATTGAACATCCCAAAATCCAAATAGGAGCTGCTGTTATTCAGAGTTGTTACCCCCTGGGAAATGTTTAACAACCTTCTCCATAAAGCCTTTGCGTTGAGCGGGCGTTATAAAATCAGGCTCAAACTTGAGGACAAAATCTTCATCGGGAAATTGATGCTGGATTTTGTCATAATGCCAAGACCCTGCGAGATAAAGTACTTTTTCAGCCACCAAGCGAGAATTTTCCAAGTCTTTTTGCCAAGACTTCAGAACGGAGGGATCCCGTTGTTCAACCTGAGTTGGCCCTAGTTCTTGTAAGAATCTATTGGAAACTGGTAGAGGACCATTTAAACAGAGGGGATCATTTGAGTGTGCAAAACTCGTGCCATCTGCAATTGCATCGAAGTCCTGGACAAAGCGAGCCAGCTCATCACATTGGCAGAGCCACCCAGAGAAAGCGCGACTTTCCACATATTGGGGGGGGATGGTTGGATCATTTCGGTATTCATCAAGGTTAATATCTAAAAACGTATTTTTATACAGTTTTGCGGCTTGTATAACGGGTAAATATGGAATTTGACGAAGCACAGTAACTGCCTCTTGACCCAAATCAGAAGGCAATAACTCGTTATACAAATACCGATGGAGCCTTTTCTGGAGTTCGACCTTTGTTTCCCAGTCCTGTTCACTTTTTAAATCTCTTTTTGAGCGCCATTTGCCTGAAGTAAGTTGGCTCAATAGGCTTTCTTTGGGCCGATCTGTTCCAAAAGCTTCTTTCCATAATGATGCATGCAATGTATACCACGTTTCCGCATCGCTACGGATTTTGAAGGCATTGGGATCTTTTTTAAGGGCTTCCATTGAGGGGCGATTCAGAACATTCTGTACATAAAGGGCGGCAGCTTTTTCAAGCTGATCTTGTTGAACCGCTTCCAATATCTGGGTTTGTAAGGCAAGACGGTTTTGCGGTGTCAGTTTATCGGTAAAGTTAAATAATGGGGTATCCCCAAATCGAACTGTGCTTTGCTGGACGCCTGCTGGGTATTTGGATTTTCTGTAAAAATATGGTTTTTGACTGCTTACCTTGACTGAAAGCTGCAATAAACTTACCTCCAAACCTTGTTTTCACAAGTTTAGAATAAAGCAATTCGAGACGCAATCAGAAGAGGGGTTTATACAGCAGCCTCTTGACCCCGGAATTTACTGATGAGTGTTTCAGCAATATTGCTGGGAATCGGTTCATACTGTGCAAACTCCATGGAGAAGGTGCCACGGCCTTGGGTTTTACTCCGGATATCCGTTGCATACCCGAACATATCAGCCAAGGGGACCATTGCTCGAACCCGTTGGGTTTGGGTTCCTTCAATGGGCTCCATACCTTCTACCCGGCCACGTCGGCTGGAGAGATCGCCGATGACATCACCGATAAACTCTTCAGGAACTTCAATTTCAACTTTCATAACGGGCTCAAGGAGTTGTGGGCCAGCTCGTTTGACACCATCTTTTAATGCCATACTGCCGGCAATTTTAAAGGCCATCTCGCTAGAGTCAACATCGTGGTAACTGCCATCGAACAAGGCTGCTTTAAAGTCAATCAGTTCATAGCCAGCCATAACGCCACCGCGGGACGCTTCTTCAATCCCTTTGTTTACTGCTGGGATATATTCTTTCGGGATGGAGCCACCAACGATTTTGTTTTCAAAGACATAACCAGCACCGCGCTCTTGTGGTGTTAAGCGTAGCCATACGTGACCGTATTGACCTTTACCACCGGATTGACGGATGTATTTGCCTTCGATTTCAATTTCCTTGGTAATGCTTTCTCGATAAGCAACCTGGGGTTTACCCACGTTGGCTTGAACCTTGAATTCCCGTAAAAGCCGGTCAACAATAATTTCAAGGTGAAGCTCACCCATCCCGGAAATAATGGTTTGGGCCGTTTCTTCATCTTGGCGAACCTGGAAGGTGGGATCTTCTTCGGCAAGTTTGTTTAAGGATAATGACAGCTTTTCTTGATCAGCCTTGGTTTTGGGTTCAATGGCGATTGAGATAACAGGTGTTGGAATGTGAATGGATTCCAAGATAATGGGCGCATTCTCATTAGAAAGGGTATCTCCGGTGGTGGTATCTTTCAAGCCCACAACAGCACAAATATCACCCGCATGCACTTCTTGAATTTCATTACGTTGGTCTGCATGCATTTGGACCAATCGGCTAATTCTCTCTTTTTTGCCTTTTGTGGTGTTATTCACATAACTGCCGGCTTGCAATGTTCCGCTGTAAACACGAATAAAGGTTAATCGGCCCACATAAGGGTCTGTCATGATTTTAAAGGCCAGAGCTGAGAAAGGTTCTTCGTCACTGCTGTGGCGTTCTGCACTTTGCCCATCGGGTAAAAGCCCTTGGATTGCAGGAACATCAAGCGGAGAGGGCAATAAATCAATAACCGCATCAAGGAGTAACTGAACCCCTTTGTTTTTAAAGGCGGTTCCGCACGTTACCGGGACAATTTTAACTTCGCATGTGGCTTTTCGAAGGGCCTTTTTCAGTTCGTCTACTGAGATGGCGCTACCTTCAAAGAATTTTTCCATTAAGGCGTCATCGGTTTCCACAATGGCTTCAAGCAAGCTTGTGTGTGCAGCATCAGCTGCTTCTTTATATTCAGCCGGGATATCGGTTACTTCTACATCAGTTCCAATATCGTTTTTGAACAGATAGGCTTTCATCTCAACCAGATCGATAATGCCTGAGAAGGCATCTTCGCTGCCCATAGGAAGTTGAATGGGGTGAGCATTTGCCCCGAGGCGGTTTTTAATCTGATCAAGGACTCTTGGGAAATTCGCACCCACACGGTCCATTTTGTTGACAAAGACCATCCGTGGAACGTTATAGCGATTTGCTTGGCGCCATACGGTTTCAGATTGTGATTGAACACCGCCAACGGCACAAAAAACGGCAACAACACCATCTAAAACCCGCAGTGAACGTTCAACTTCAATGGTAAAGTCAACGTGTCCTGGGGTGTCGATAATGTTAACCTGGTGGTCTTTCCAAAACGTGGTAATTGCCGCAGAAGTAATGGTAATTCCGCGCTCCCGCTCTTGATCCATCCAGTCGGTTACAGCAGTCCCTTCATGGACTTCGCCCATTTTGTGAACTTTGCCGGTATAGTATAAAATACGTTCAGTCGTTGTTGTTTTACCGGCATCAATATGGGCCGCAATCCCAATATTTCTAACTTTTTCAAGCGGTGCACTTCTAACCACGGTTCTTAGGTCCTCTTTTGCTTGGTGACATTGATATTTTGAGTAATAGAGAATGCTCTATTGTACGTTATATTCCTTAAAATTAGTAACGATAGTGCGCAAAAGCTTTGTTCGCTTCAGCCATTTTGTGGGTATCATCTTTCTTTTTGATGGATAACCCTTCTCCATGATAGGCTGAAACGAGTTCTTCAGCTAGTTTTGCCGCCATGGATTTTGAAGAACGCTGTTGGGCAAATTTTACAATCCATTTGGAAGCCAGAGCAGATCCTCTTTCAGGCCGAACTTCTACAGGAACTTGGTAGGTTGAACCACCAACCCGTCGAGCTTTTACTTCAACCAAAGGAGTTACTTTTTTAAGAGCCTTTAAAAAGACCTCTACAGGCTTATCTTCTTTAACTCTGCCACGAATAATTTCCAGAGCATCATAGAAGATTCTTTCTGCAACACTTTTTTTGCCCCGTTGCATTAAACGGTTAATGAATTTTGCAACCTCGATGTCATTAAAGACGGGATCAGGGCTAGGAACTCTTCGAGTAGGCTTATAGCGACGAGGCATAGGTATTTATACTCCTTTACTGTAATGATAATGCTTATTTCTTCGCAGCAACAGCTTCATTCTTTTTGGTACCGTATTTACTACGACCCTGTTTACGGGATTTTACACCGGCAGTGTCCAATGCGCCCCGAATAATGTGGTAACGAACACCAGGAAGATCTTTGACCCGACCGCCCCGAATCATAACAACGGAGTGCTCTTGTAAGTTATGACCTTCTCCTGGAATATAGGCGGTTACTTCATATCCATTGGTTAAGCGGACCCGAGCCACTTTTCTTAAAGCTGAATTTGGCTTTTTAGGGGTGGTTGTATAAACCCTTGTACACACACCTCGCTTCTGAGGGTTGGACATCAGGGCAGGTGACTTGGTTTTTTCTTCAATTTTTTTGCGCTCTTTGCGGACCAGTTGTGCAATTGTGGGCAAGGGAGAATCTCCTTTAATTCCGACATATGGTAGTTTAGATTAGCTGAAAACAAGACTCACTGTCAACACAGTACCCGAAGCAAGTTATCAATTTCTTTCTTACGGACAGTATCAATATGGCATAAAAGGATATCAATGTACAGTCAAGTTTGATTCTTTTTCATAAGGGTATCGTAAAAACAATATTCTAAGCTTCAATATCAAGATTACGTCGTCCTTTTGTGGAAAAATAGAAATCAGAAGACAAGCCGGGTTGGCAGCGTTGTTGGAATGTGTTAACGTAAACAGTCCACAGATGGTTAAGGAGCAATAATATGATTACAGAAAATAAAGTGGTTTCCATGATGTATGTGCTTCAAGATGAGAATGGTAATGTCTTGGATACCTCTGAAGGTAAATCGTTTGATTTCTTACAGGGACACCATAATATTATTATGGGCCTTGAAAAAGCCTTAAATGGTTTAAATGTAGGGGATCGAAAACATGTTGAAATTACTCCTGATGAAGGTTATGGTCCTTATGATCCACAACTTAAGTTTGCAATGAACCGTGCCCAGTTTGGTGGCGATTCTCCCGAGCCTGGTATGATGGTTGAACTCTCTTCTTCAGCTGGAGAAGCTTTTGCAGCAGCTGTAGTTGGAGTTGAGGGGGAGGAGGTTTATCTGGATGCCAATCACCCTTTAGCGGGTAAATCCTTATTTTTTGATGTTGAAATTACCGCCATTCGGGATGCTTCAGAGGAAGAACTCTCTCATGGCCATCCCCATGGGGCTCACAGCCACCACCATTAATGTTAAGCGTAAAAATATTACGTTATTTAAAAAAGGAAACTTAATTAAGCTTCCTTTTTTGAGACTAATCTTGATGTTGGCCTATGAAATGCCTGTGGGGTGTAAACGATAGCCACCGCCATAGATGGTTTCAATATATTTTCTATCGGGGGCTGCTTTTTCTAATTTTGAGCGTAAATGTCGTACATGGACCCGGATGGTTTCCACATCATCGTCAGGCGAGTAACCCCAAACATCTTGCAAAAGCTTTCCAAGGGAGATGGCCTGTCCATGGTTTTGAACCAGGCAATTTAAGATCTCAAATTCTGTGGGGGTGAGTTTACACTTTTTATCTACAATTTTAACTTCCAAGTTCTCTGGAATAAGGGTAATATCACCAACATTGAGAATCTCGGTAACGGTTGAGGTTGGTGTGGAACTATAACGACGTAATAACGCCCTTACCCGTACCATTAATTCCGGGATTTCAAAGGGTTTTACCAAATAGTCATCTGCGCCCACGTCAAAGCCTTTAACTTTATCATCAACGACGCCGAGGGCTGTTAGCATTAAAACCGGAACTTCGTTAATGTCCTGGTTCTTACGAATTCTTTGACAGACAGTATAACCGTCAACGCCCGGCATCATCACATCTAATATCACCAGTTGAGGGCGGTGCTGTTGAACCAATGCATAGCCAGTTTCACCATCTGGGGCTGTAATAACGGTGTGCCCTTGCATTTCAAGGTTGATTTTCACTAATTCCAAAATCGAAGGATCATCGTCAACAATAACAATGGTCGCCATACTTACAAATTCTCCGGCCGTTCTTTTAACTCTACAGTAACATGCATTATTTTACTTTTATCTCTCAAAATCGTTAAATTTAATTTATCTCCTGGAGACCTCGACTCAAGGTAACTAATAAACCCATCGGCAGAATTTATGGGGTGTTTATCCATCTCCAAAATAATGTCTCCACCGAGATTAATTTCTTGCCCATCAGCATATACCTTTTGGTGGCTTCCCTTTATACCGGCGTCAGCTGCTGGACTGTTTGGATAAACTTCATTCACCATAATACCATGCTTTATTGGAAGATTTAGAACCTTGGCCACCCGAGGGCTAATTTCGAGGCTTAAGGTTGTCCCCAGATAGGGGCGGATAACCTTGCCAAAATGCATTAAATCGTAAGCCACAGTCTTTGCTCTGTTTGCGGGAACTGCAAAACCAATTCCGGCGAAGGATCCTGTTGGGCTGAAAATGGCTGTATTAATGCCAATTAAATCCCCCGATGAGTTCAGCAGCGGTCCGCCAGAGTTGCCAGGGTTAATAGCAGCATCTGTTTGAATAATATTCTCCATTAACATCCCGTTAGGTGCTCTTAATGTGCGATTTAAGCTACTAATAACACCCGTTGTTAAGGTACTGGTTAATCCAAAAGGATTGCCAATGGCGTACACGCTTTGCCCAACCTCAAGATTACTTGAGTCTCCTAAAACAATGCAAGGTAAAGGGGATAGGCTATTAATCTTCAAGAGTGCCAAGTCACTTCCGGAATCTCGCCCGACGAGCAAGGCTTTATAAGATTTTTGGTCTAACAGGGTTACGGTAAGGGATTTTGCGCCCTCAACCACGTGATTGTTGGTCAGAACATAGCCATCTTTGGTTAGAATGACGCCTGAACCTGTTCCTTGGGTGGGCACAGGATTATGGAAAAAATCATAGTTGAGTATCATTGAGGTGATGTTAACGACTGCTGGGCTTGCAGCGTGGTAGATTTTAATGGTGCTTTCTTCTTGCGGAGTGAGGCGTGATGTTTTGTTTTGGGCAAAAACCTCGTCTTGCTCTCGGTTTCTGGTTGGGGAGAGAAATCGGTCGTATACCCACAAGCTACTAAATAGTAGTGCAACGGCAAGTATTGCTGTGATTAAAGGACGAAGAACTTTCATGAAATCAAATTCTGTTGCATGATGATTTATATTCTACTCTTTTCTTTTCCGTTTGAGCAAAAAGGATTTCAATGTGGCTACTGTCTTGAAAAAAATTCAGCTGTATGCGGATTTGGTGAAGTTTGAGCATACTATCTTTGCTTTGCCTTTTGCTTTATCTGCTGTTCTACTGGCTTCTGGTAATCAATGGCCACATCTTAATGTTGTACTCTGGGTTATACTTGCCATGGTGGGAGGTAGAACGTTTGCTATGGGGCTTAATCGGATTATTGATCGGCAGATTGATGGCGCAAACCCCAGAACCTGTAACCGGGTATTAGCGGCCGGTAAAATGAAAGCTGTTGAGGCTTGGCTCTTAACCATCATTTCCCTATGCCTTATGGTCTTTTCAACACTTCATTTGCCCACCTTATGCATTCAATTACTTCCCTTAGCAATCTTTATTTTAGCTGTTTATTCCTATGTTAAGCGGTTTTCGAGCTTTGCTCATTTTGTTTTGGGACTGGCTTTAGGGGCTTCTACCGTGGGAGGCTGGATTGCAGTGACGGGAAGTTTAAGTTTACAAGCTATTGCCTTTGGCTTAGCAATTTTATTCTGGGTGGCTGGTTTTGATATTATCTATGCCTGTCAGGATGTTTCGTTTGATAAGGAGTACGGCTTATTCAGTATTCCTGTAACCTGGGGTATCAAAACAGGGTTGAAGCTAAGCCGATTGTTTCACGTTTTAACCGTTTTACTGTTATGTTGGATTGGGTTCACATTGCCACACCTCAATTTCTTTTATGGATTGGCCGTGGGGCTAGTGGCAGCCATGCTTGTTTATGAGCATTCTCTGGTTTCACATACGGATTTAACCCGAATTAATGAAGCTTTTTTCACAGTAAATGGCCTAATCAGCATTGGGGTGTTTTGTTTTATCTTGCTGAATAAGATTTTACTCATTGAATACCTGCTAAGATAAAGAAGAATATCGTTTTGTCATGGATAGATCAATTCTGGTGCGGCAGTCTCAACTTTTTCCATATACTCGATTTCTGGGTCAAAAGCTTTTCGAAGGGAGCTCTAGCTTCCTCTATGTTTTGGGAAATACGGCTTGCAATACCAAACAAACATTTTATTATCTTCTTAAAGGGCGATTGACCTGGCAGCCCTTCTTGGAACAGGCTGCTTTTATCGGGTTGGATGCCATAGGGATTTCACTCATTTTAACGTTATTCTCGGGAATGGTGATTGCGCTTCAGATTGCCCAGGAGTTAACCAAGCAAGGGGCAGGAGAATTTGTGGGAGCTCTGGTGGCAATCTCTATTTTAAGAGAATTAGCCCCTATTATGACGGGTTTTGCTGTTATTGCGATGGTTGGGTCTGCTTACTCAGCCGAGTTGGCAACCATGCAGATTCAAAAGCAGGTTGATGCCTTAAAAGTTCTTCATGTCGATCCCATTCGCTATCTGGTTTTGCCACGCTTTTGTGCGGCGTGCTGTATGTTACCGCTCATGACGATTCTAACCGCTATGGCGGGCATTGTTGGGGGAATGGTGGTAAGCCATGTTATTGGGGGCCTAAACTACAATAACTATCTTGAGTCTGTGTGGCGACAGGTGCAGACCAAAGATATTGTGGGTACCATGTTAAAAGCCGGTGTTTTTGGGGCTTTGATTACATTGTTTTCAACCTCTATTGGGTTGCAAACTACTGGTGGCTCAAAAGATGTGGGAGACGCAACAACACGGGCAGTTGTGTGGTCGTTTGTAGCCATGGCCATTGCTGATTATGTACTATCTTTTCTGTTGTTTTATGGGAGTTAAGTAATTAATGCCTGTTGAGCCAATGATTCAGGTGAATAATATTAAAAAAAGTTATGCTGGACGTGTTGTTCTGGATGGCATCAATATTCAAGTGAAGCCACTTGAAGTATTGGCTGTGATTGGCCCCAGCGGATGTGGAAAAAGTACTTTATTACGAATTATGAGCGGGCTTGAAGAAGCAGATTCAGGCACCGTAAAGCTTGCAGATGATAACTTTTCCCTGGTTTTTCAATACTCTGCCTTATTTGATTCTTTAACTGTTTTTGAGAATGTGGCGTTTTCCCTGTTGGAAACACCCGATTTCGGTAAGCCGAAAGCACTCCCCAAGAAGTATTCTTATCGGGAGCTGGTTCGGATTGTAGAAGAAAAATTACGCCTTGTGGGCTTAAAGGGAATCCAGGGCTTTTATCCCAGCGAATTATCGGGCGGGATGCAAAAACGGGTGAGCTTTGCCAGAGCGATTATGAGCGATCCTAAAATTATATTTTATGATGAACCTACGGCGGGCTTAGATCCCATTGCCTCCGCTGTGATTGAAGATTATATTGTGGCCTTACGGGATCAAATCAGTACCACCAGTATTGTGGTAACCCACAATCTATCAACCATCCGGCGCATTGCCGATCGGGTTTGTTTGCTTTATGGCGGAAAAATACAGTGGGAAGGAAGTATTGATGCATTCTTTGAAACGGAGAACCCTTACGCCAAGCAGTTTGCGAATGCCTCTCTTGAAGGGCCAATGACGTTACGAAATCGTTGAAGCCTTATAAACGGGTAAAATCGAGCCTTTCAATCATTCCCAAGAGTTTTAACTCACGCTTTTCAACAAAATCATGAAGTTTCTTCATATCATTGCGAGAGGTATTTTGCGCTTTCAGAAGAACGATTCCATCAATATATTGGGTAAATCGCATGGCGGTTTCGTTATTCAACAAGGGAGCGCTATCCAGAAGGATCCAATCAAAACGCTCTTTTAAAACCTGAAATAACGGTTCAAGAGGCGTTTGCCAAAGTATTTCTTTTGCGTTTTCCGAAAAGGGCATATTGGGGAAAATCGATAAGCTTGGGATATGGTTGACAGTGTTTAATGTGGCGCAAACACCTTGCCAGTAGACTTGGTGTTCTTCAAAGCTTTGTAGTTGTTCATGGGCATGTCCAAGACATTTTGAAAAATGGATACCGTCATTTAACCCATTTAATCTAATGTCAAAGGCATGATGAACTGAAGGATTCTCAAAATCCATATCCATCAAAAGTACTTTTTGATTGCGCTGGCAAAGGTAGTACGCCAGATTCATGACCGTCCAGGAAGAACTTTTACCCGCTCCGGTGGAACTCAGTAAAACACAAGGTGTTGTGGCATGCCGCTTAGCCCATTGATCCAGGTTATGTGCCAGGGTTTTATAGGCACGTCCATTCAACGTGTCTTCATTATTAAAAATACTGGGAGGATAGTAAGCTGCATATACTGCCGGGGGCAACCAGGGAAGATACCCTAAAAGTGGGATATTTTGGGTTTTAGGTTGCGTTGAAATGGGATTGGGCATGTTGGTGACCATTGTGATTTTCCCCTTTGTTCTGGCTGAGCCTAAGAAGCTCCCTTTGCGCTGATGACGACAGGAACTGTTTTAAATAGGATTTGGAGATCAGTCCACAAGGACCAATGGCGAATATAGTGTTCATCTAACTGAACTACTTTTTGGAAGTCTTTAATCTCTGAACGACCGCTGATTTGCCAATAACATGTTAGGCCCGGTATGGTTGCCAAGCGCTTTAAATCACTTTTTCGATACTGAAGAACTTCGTGAGGCAAAGGGGGTCGTGGGCCGACGAGACTCATTTCTCCTTTCAAAACATTGAGCAGTTGCGGTAATTCGTCAATGCTATACCGGCGGATCCATTTCCCCACACGCGTAATCCGAGGATCATGTTTCATTTTGAACATTAACGCATTGGTTTCATTGTGATGTTTAAGATGCTGTAAGCGTTGATCTGCATTGTTCACCATACTTCGAAACTTATACATATAAAATTCTTTGCCCAAGTACCCTATCCGACGCTGACGAATTAAACAGGGGCCAGAGGAGTCTACTTTAATTAAAATCATCACAATCAGAAGTAACGGGCACAACATCAAGAGGCCGATACCACTCAACATGATGTCGAGTAAACGCTTGCACCGCCACTGAAAAGGACGGGCCTGGGGGACTGCTGGTTCTTTCTTTTGTTTTTGTTTGTGAGGGGAGAGGTTGTTAAAAGACACTTCACCTTTATCCGAAGCACCATCAAATGGAAATAATAAATTATTCTCTTCATCGGTGAGGCATAGCGAAAGCAGAGTATAGATTTTTTTACGGGTATTGCTTTGGAGGGTCTTTGTACTCACAGGTTTATATCCCTTTCATCTTGTTCCATCAGGGGCGATTCCAAAAAATTGACAGAAAAAATAGAGGCGCTGTTAAAAGGCCTTTCTCTTTTGTTTTGTCTTTTTCGCAACAGTGTTCTTTATGAAAATGAAAGTATATGAAATCTGAGGGGCTGCGCTATTCCCCGCCTGTGTATTGGTGAGCTGGGCTAAACCAGTTTGGGAGATTGTTTTAGCCAGAACCAACGATAAAGGAAGCAATTAAAATACCTGCCTGGTGGATATTCTGTCTGGAGTTTTTGGTGTTTGATAAGAATTCGAAATTCTTCATAAAGCCTTTTCGATGCACTGACTGACAGGATAACGAATCTGCCAGGATGTTGATTTTAGATTTATTTGGCATGTGGCTGAAAAAAGGAGGGTTTGTATGACCTCAAATGGCATTTATGACTTGACATTAGATGGAAAGAAGCAGGTTTCCCTGCCTCCTAATGTTTATATCCCCTCATTTGGCGTTGCCATTTCGCCATGGACTTTAGATGATCTTTTTTCTTTTGTGCGATCTTCCCGCTCGGCTCATCAGAAAGTACTGATAGACAATGTCAACATCGATATCCTGTGGAATATTCGAGATAATCGGGAATATCGAGACGTTTTAAACCATCGGGCTTCGGCTGTTTTGGTGGATGGAGTTCCAGTCCGTTGGTTGGCTAAACTTGCAGGCCTTACGGTTCCGCAGCGACTTGCATTAACCGATGTGGTTCCGGCATTAATGCAGTTGGCAACACATCAGGAGTATCGGGTTTTCATTTTAGGATCGAATCCGGACACGCTAGCTCAGGCCAAAAAACACCTTCGAGAGAAAAACATGCTCCCAGATACGGTTGCTTGTTGGGCAGAACCCCGAAAAAAACTGGAAAACCCGATGGTTAAGGAATGTTTAATGCAGATGATTCATGGGGTTCAGCCGGATATTTTGTTTGTAGCCCTGGGGTCGCCTTGGCAAACGTTGTGGGTGAACCAACATTGGGACGAGTTGCCGGAGTGCTTGATTGTTCCAGTAGGCGGGGCTTTTGATTATATCGCCAAGACGGTTGGAAGAGCACCCACCTGGATGCAGGATTATGGTTTGGAATGGTTGTATCGGCTTTTGTTGGATCACCAAAAAAGAGACCGGAACTTATTTCAGCGATATGTGTTGACCGATATTCCATTTGCCCTTCGTTTGGCTGTTCAAATTCAGTTAAATCGCGGGATGACGAAGGTATTGGATGGAGAACTTTTAAATTAATGCGGATTGCCTTGGTCAACCATCGAGATTGGATTGAAGGGGGCATGGATAAAGTTGCCTTGGTGCAATTAGAAACGTTGCAACGCTTGGGGCATACTGTTGAACTCTTCACCCAATTTCATGCCAACAATCGGAAAACGCCGTATCGGAAGTATTTTCCCCAGGATGTTGAACGGCAGCGTTATTTGCTTCGTTTGAAAAAACTCCATACTTTTCCGAAAGATTTGTACCACACATTTTACAATCCTGTTGCGGGGCAGCAATTTGCAGCATTCTTAGATGATTTTAAACCGGATATCGTTCATGTCCATGGGTTGATGAGGGCTTTTTCACCTGCGTTATACGATGCCGCAGCGTCTCGAGATATTCCGGTGATTCAGACCCATCATTATGTCAAGCTCATTTGCCCTACGGGTAAGCTGCTGCAAGGTGACCATCATTATTGCCAGAATATGCCATGTATTCGAGGGAACACTGTTAACTGTGTGCTTCATGCCTGCCAGGATCAATCCATTTTTCGGAGTTTGGTTTCGGCATTTGAACTGAAAGTGAATCGTCGGCGGTATATTGAAAAACCGTCTTTGCATTTGGCTCCCAGCCGTTATCTGGAAAACTTGTTGCTCCGGGCTGGGGTTGAATCCAATAAATTATGCTATCATCCCAATTTTGTGAATACGGATATCTTTTTCCCGGATAATTTATCTTCGACCAGGGAAGATTACTTTTTTTATATGGGCAGACTCGCTAATGAAAAGGGAATTCAGGTTTTAATAGATGCCTTTGCGCCACTCACCTCATGTAAACTGTATATTGCTGGAACGGGACCACTAGAGGCGTATTGTCAAAGGCGGATACAGCAGGAAAAGCTCTATCATATTCAATGTCTTGGGCACCTTAATGAAAATGCCTTGGTGCCTTGGATACAACATGCTCGGGCAACATTGATGCCATCGCTTTGGGGTGAAATTTTTGGGCTAACCATTATTGAGTCTTTTGCGTGTGCCACACCTGTGATTGGCGCCCGTGTGGGAGCTATTCCCGAGCTAATCGAAGAGGGGCATAACGGCTTTTTAGTTGAACCTGGCAATGTAAAAGCCTTGCAAAACGCCATTTTCAAAATGGCTTTAATCTCGAAGAAAACCATTGATGGTATGGGATACGCTGGTTTGGAGCAAGTGAGACAGCGTTACACCTTGAATCATCATATTGAAAACTTGATACGGTTTTATGAACGGGAGGCTGTTGCGGTATGAGCTTACCTGACTCGCCATTACGAATTGGGCTGATTTCTCGATATTATCCACCAGATCCGGGAGGCGGTCTTGCTTTATATACCCGTCAAATTGCCAGGGAGCTGGTTCGGCAGGGACATGAGGTGATTGTTATTTCAGCCACCGAGCAGGATAACCCAAGGGTGGAAAGGGATCAAGGTGTTCTGGTCAATCGAATTCCCCAATTAAAAATGTATAAGCGTTCTATCACAGGGGGAACCTGTCTTTGGAATAGCCTCCAAATAGCAGGTACCTTGGGACAGATCCATCAAGAACGACCTTTCTCCATTGTGCAATGCCCAGCCACATTTTTTGAGAGCTTTATGTATGGGCATTTTGAGAGGTTTTCACTTCAAATTCCCTTGGTGGTTAAATTTCATGAAAATAAAGAAACCTATGAACGGATAGAAGGTCGTTTTAAGTTGCTGAAGGCCGGGCGGCGAAAATGGTTCAAATATTTTCTGCGTCAAGTGGCTAAAGATGCTGATTATTGGCTAGGTGTGTCTAAGCATGCCTTAGATGGGAGCCTGGAATATCTAAATCTGACCCAATTTCCATGTCCCAGGAGTGTTTCAGAATCGCCTATTGATGTTCAGGCATTAAGGCCTCTTACGAGTATTCCGCCAGGATATTTTGAATCCTTTGGACTCAGTTCCGAAAGCCGATTTTTGTTTTACTCGGGGCGTTTGATTTATGAAAAAGGGCTTCATCTTTTGGTTGAGGCTTTTCTCTCCAAGATTGCATCCCGTTTCCCGGACCTTTGCCTAGCCATTGCGGGTGAGTTTGATTATCGGCAAGCGGATTACGAACAACGCATCCGAAACCAAATTCAGGGCCACCCCGCCGCTAGCCGAATCTTCTTTTTAGGGAGAATTCCCTACGAAATGATGCCTGCCTGGTATAGTGCCTGCGATCTTTTTGTTGCGCCCTCTCTTTGTGAGCCATTTGGTAGAGTTTTTATTGAGGCTATGGCTTGTGAAGCCCCCACCATGGGATTTAATAAGGGGGGCCCTACAGAAATTATTTGCCATGGGGAAGATGGTTTTTTGGTCAACGAAATAAATGCGGAGAGCCTTGGTGAATCGATTTGCTTGCTGCTGGAAAATCCTAACCTATTGCTAGGACTGCGCCAAAAAGGGCGTGAGAAAGTGAGCCGTTGCTTTAGCCAGGAAAAAATTGTATCCGACTTGGTGGTGCTTTATCGTGACTTAATTGAACAACGACAGCAGGTTTTCTGTTCATAAATACCAATTTTAGTGAAATCCGAGATTCCGTTAGGTGGGAGCGTTATCGACAATTTTGAGACGGCCGTCTACTGGAAAGTAGAGTGGCGCACCACGATGAGACTGGATATATTGGCCAAATAGGTCACGAGCGGTAAATGGAAATTGTTCAATAATGGGGACGGTTTTAAACACGGGGTATTCTTTTTTATTTTTGGCAACAAAAGAATCCATGGCAACAGTGTAGAAAGCATCCAACTTTAAAGGTTCCCAGGTTTTTGTTTTGGCGTTGAAAATTTCGGCTTTGATGGTTTTTCCACGTTGCTTATCCACCACGTATTTTAATCCTGCGCCGTGAACAATGCCGGGATGATGTTCATCCAACTTGAGGCAACGGGCTGACTCATTCAGGGCCTCCATAATTTGGGCACCCGTCATTTTAAATTTAACAATGTTGTCCCGAAAGGGAAGCAGGATTTTTAAATCCCGTTGGCTAAAGGGGCCTTTAAAGATATCATTTCTCAGTTCTGTGCCTCGAAACAAGGCAATATCTGCGCCGGTTGCTTTACGAATGGCATCAACCACCTTGTTTGCCACGCCATTTTCAGTTTTGCTGACGGCGTTTTCATTGGCAACATCCTGCCCCATATAGCCCAGTATTTTTTCAGGTCCCAAATAATAGTTGGCCAAGGCAACAGCAGCCGGGTCATCCGGAAAGCTTTTGGGGTCGTAAAGTTGGTTTTGGAGTGGGGTCACTCGTCCCCACGGATCCCATGCTACATCTAAGACACCTAATGCATGCGCATCTTTTCCGGTTTGAACAATCATCACCGGTTCGCCACTGGCGGAAGTCACATAATTTCTGTTTTGTTGAACTCCTTTGAGCTCAGTGTGAGAATGACCACCGACGATAATATCTATCCCATGGGTCTTTTGGGCAATTTCCTGATCTGCCGGAAAACCACAGTGAGAGATTAAAATAATTTTGTTCACACCGGCGGCCTGGAGTTTATCTACATCCCCTTGGATACGTTGAATACTCTGTTTTAGGTTTAAGGAGGCAACCCCTTCCATTTTTGCGTCAGGATTCAAATATTGCCAAAGGTGTGGAACGGTTAAGCCGACAATGCCATAACGGTTACCACTGGAACTTGTGTAGATTTTGGGACCGGTTGCCAGTTTTCTATCGAGCCACCGTTGATAAAGCTGACTACTTTTCGGAATATGAAGGTTAGAGGCAATGGTGGTAAAGTTGGCTTTTGAAAGTGCTTGTGAGAGTGGGGGGGAGCCGCTGTCAAATTCATGATTTCCCAGTGTCGAGTACTGGATTCCCATCTGATTATGTACACCCACGTTAAATTCAAGTTCATTGGGCTCTGTACTAATGTTCCAGTCACCGGCTGCAACATTTAAAACATCTTCATGAAACTGTTGACCCTGTGCATTAGCTTGTTTAAACGCCGTAACCATCCCAAAGAGTTTGTGTTCATGGGTGTCATTGGTATAAACAACTCGGAGTCTATCGGTTGTATAAGCCTGTTGTTGGTAAGGGTGAGAAGATGACGTGGAAAAATAATTTGGTCCAGTGGCATATCCCCCGCCAAAATTCCATGTTAAGGGTGAGGAAGAGAACAAACCTTAGCCTCCTGATTGTTGGGTAACCCCCTCGGTAGGGATTATTCTACACAGAACCTTCACAAATAAAAAGTAAAGGACATGCAAAATTGCCATCAATCGGAAACATTTCGTAATGGTTTATCGGATGCGTTTGATTCTCAGTTGTTTGGCTTGAGATGGGTGGATGTTGAGCTGCTGACTGGCATGGCCTAAGTTAATAGCGATTTCCAAAAATCGAGCATCAGCGTGAGGTCCGTATGAGCTGCCTAAGTAAACCAACGGCTGACCCTTTGGAACTTGGGAAAAGAATTTTTGCACAGGTGCCTGAATGGGGGGATTTGATGTTTGATTGTGGGTGCCCACTTCGCTGATTTCAAAAATGGCTTTTTTCTCCAGAAGGCGGCTAAAGTTTTGTGGAGAGAGAACTAAGTTGGTTTTAATGTTTCCAAAAGTCCTATCTTG
>JANWIO010000159.1 GCA_025449835.1 Vampirovibrionales bacterium | reverse complement strand
TTTCCCTGCTGGCCATTGGGAGGCGGGGTCGCTGCTTGTTCAGCACCAGGCTTATGAAAAATCATGTTCAGGATTTTTTGAGGACCGGTAGGTTCTTCTTCAATTTTCTCAATATCATTGAGAAAAGGATTGTCAGCATCCGTTAAATACAAAAAACCGTTTTTTTCCTGGCCGATATTGACAAAAGCGCCGTTGATCGACGGTAAAATGGACTCGACCTTACCCTTGTAAATATTACCAAGCATGGATTGATGACGGTCAAGCTCGATATAAAAATCATCCAATTTACCATCCACTAAAACCGCCACGCGCCGCTCATCATGAGCGACTTGAATCAAAATTTCTTTAGGCACAGTTTTTTCCTCCTACTGTTTTGATGAAGATGTTGTTAGCAGGATGAAAACTTATGGATTAGCTTTTGTTGCCGCGGATATTTTACCAATGGTGATGATGTGAGGAGTCAAGAAGATGAGCACTTCCTGCCTGGTCTTGGTGGTTTGACTGCTCCTGAAGAGACCGCCGAAGAAAGGTATATTGCCCAAACCTGGAACCTGAGTCTTGGTAACCGTCACTTTATCCGTGATTAAACCACCAATAACTAAAGTTCTGCCGTCCTCTACCATCACATTGGTTTCAGCTTCCTGATTGGTCGTTTGCGGCAGCTGATTATTGTCTACCGTTACTGTCCCATCCAGGGCTGAAATCTGCGGATGCACATCCAATGTAATCGTTCCTGCGTTGTTCACATGTGGTGTAACCTCAAAATTAACACCAATAGGTAATTGAGTAAAACCAGTGACCTGCTGTTGTCCTGTACTCGCGTTAAAAGAATAAGTCGCCTCCGGATATTGAATACCAATGTTGATTTTAGCTTTTTGATTGTCCAATGTCACAATTCGGGGATTAGAAAGGATCCTGGTCGTTGACCGGTTGCTCAAAATGTTCAATGTGGCGGAAAGCTGGGAAGCATTGATGGTGCCGTAGGTAAAGCTGGTGTTTGATGTTCCGGATGAAGACCCGGAAGATGAGGAAGATCCTGTCGTTGAGGTGATGCCCGTGGCATTGGCCGGAGTAAAAGAACCAGAGCCTCCCTGCCCAAAAATACCGGCACCGGATTTTTGATTAAAAGGGAAGGTTGTCAAATGTGAAGCACCATTCATGCTGGCTTGCAGCACCCAGTCAATACCCATGTTCTCATTGTTGTTTAAATCCGTTTCAACGATTTTAGTTTCAATGGCCACTTGCGGAGTGACCGTGTCAATTGACTTGATAACGCCTCCAATCAACTCCAAATTGCTTTCCAAGTCACGGATAATAATGGAATTGGTACGCTCATCAAAATTAATAAATCCCCGCTTGCTGATTAATTTTTCGATCAGCTTCATGACATCTTCAGCTTTGGCAAAGGACAGCGGATAGGTTTTGGAGACTAAAGGCTCTTGGGATTCCAAGGCCAGGGCATCTTCGCGGTATTTTTTGAGATTCTCGATGGTCATGACCGTGATGATGTTATCCTTGCGGTCAAAACCATAGCCATAGGTAGAAAGGATCACGTTCAAGGCTTTTTGCCAGGGAACGTCTTTAAGCTGAATATTGACAACACCCGTCACATCAGGAGCAGCGACGATATTAACACCGCTCTTATAGGCCAATACCTTAAGGACATTGCGGATATCCGCGTCCTGAAAATCCAGGCTCACCATTCCTGTCGACAAAGAAACATTGGATGGAGCGCCCGCGCCTGGGGCCGCGCCATCAGCATGGGCTGGACTGCCAAAGCTTGTGGCCACCAATAAAAAGACCAGGCCCAATACATGTTTAACCATTACATTTGTCCTTTTTTCACTTTCAATACAAATTTTTGTGATCCCTTTAAAAATTCCACATGATCATCGAAGATTGTACCCACGGTGTAGGGGCCAATCTGGTCCTGGGACTTGACGATCTTACCATTAACAATGGCAAGATTGTTGCCCGACGCATCGGAAACAACGCCCTCGACCACCAAATCATTGACGGACAAGCTCTCATCGTAGGTGATGACGATTCCGGTTGAAGACACTAAAGGTGCAAAGGGGTCTCGTTTACTATGATCATTATACACAAAAGTCTCTTGAGCATAAACTGAATTTGCAAATAATAATAAGGACAATAAGGAAACGATTCTCATGGAGTTTTAAGTGAATGGTCCACTAAAATAAGATTAATTGTCAACGAATACAGGCGCGCATGAGCATCGTTGGCGTCATTCTGGATAATAAAATCTTTCATGACAAAATACAGGTTTGAATTTTCCAATTGATTTAAGAAATACCCAAACTTATGGTACCCGCAACGGGCTTTAATCTCCACGGGCAAGGCATAATATTTAGCCTCGGGCGTGCTGATCACCACTGTTTGTGAACCTTTTTTGGGAACGAGCTGGTCAATTTTAACACCGTACTCGTTAGCAATGCTGGAGATAGTACTCAAAATGGCTGGGACCTCTTGAAGCGCGCGCACTTTATTGCTCAAGGAGTCCAATTGAAGCCGTGAATTTTGCAGGTTTCTTTTTAAGAAATCAATCCGCCCGCGGTTAGCAAGAATGTCTTGGGTATCGTCGGAGATTTTCTTGATCTGGTCATTCACATTGGAAATACCCGACATTTGAGGCAAGACCAGCAACAGCACATCCACTAATATAAAAAGGAAGATGACAACGACCACAATCGCGTAACGCGCCTGGTCATTTAATTTATTAAATTGGTCAATAATTTGTTTCATTTTAATTTAGCCATCACGGTAAAGTCTGTCACTTCAACGGCATTGTCCTTGCTGCGCTGGATGGAATTGACTTCCAGCGAGGAGAAATCCTTCATGAAACCATCATCCTGCTTTAACGAAGACAAAAACAGGTCTATGTTATTGATCTCACTTTGATTGCGTGAGACGACACTGCCCTCAATGGTCAGTCCTGTCTTGTCCAAAATCATTTTCCTGATCCAAAGCCCCTGAGGCACCGCATCGCTGATGGCATTGAATTTAGGCGCCCAAAGCACGGCCTCCTTAACAGTCAGATTAGTGATCGTCTTGATCCTTGTCTTGATTTCTCCTGAATCTTTGTTAATGGCATCAAGAGCCGTTTTGTCCGTCGCAAGTTTTTGCCACTGCGTCTTGCAAAAGGCCAGGTGGCTGACATCAAGAAGCCAGATGGCTCCGAGGCCCAGATGCACGAGGACCATCAGCACCACCAACCCTCCACCAACACCAACAAGAATTTCCTTAGAAATGTTCAGGGAGATAGCGTGAGGATTGGCACCGTTTTTGCGCAATGCCGGAGGAATTAAATTAATATCAATCATGGTTAAAGCCCTAAACCTAACGCCACGCCGAATTGCGAGGCATAACTTTCAATATTTTTGTCTGCTGTCTTGGCATTCAGGCGCACCTTGCTTATAGGATTCCAAATTTTAACGGGTAGATTGAGGTTCTTTTCAAACACAGACTCAATGCCTTTCAGCAAACACCCTCCCCCGCTCAAAAAAAGCTCGTCGACCTGGATATTCTTCTCCGTCACAAAATAATCCAGTGATAAACGGATCTCCGTGATTAAATTATTGATGGGCATATCACAAGCTTCAATGATTTGCCCTAATTTATCGCCGGGTTGACGCTTGAGCGTTTCAGCCTGGGCCGTGTCAACACCCATCATATTAGCAATTTTCTTGGTCAGCTCCTGGCCTCCCACAAAAATGTCCCTGGCAAAACGCGGGGAGGCGTCTTTAAAAATCATCAGGCACGAGGCAGAGCCGCCGATGTCCAGCACAGCCTTGGCCTTGCCCGAAGCCGTCACCGGAGGGCCTAAACGGTTAAAGGCATTGGCGGTGGCAATGGAATTGATCGTCGCCCCACTTAACTCAAGCCCTGCTTCCTTAAAAAGCTTGAGGCGATCATCAACGATCTCCCGTTTGACAGCGGCCAGCAAGACCATCATTTTTTTGTCTTTACCCTCGGGGTCTAAAATCGAGCAGTCCGTATAAATGCTTTTGGGATCAAAAGGAAAATACTTGTCCAGATCAAAGACATAGGCCTTGCGTAACTCATCCAGGGACATGCGCGGTAAATCAACGTAACGGATAAGAGTCCCTTTGCCAAAAACAGCAGAAAACAGAAGCTGATTGGTAAATTGCAGACGCTCAGCAATCCTTTTAAGCGCCTCCTTGGCGTCATTACCATTCAACGGCTCAATGGCCCACCGACGGATTTCAAGCCCACCCGACGCTAATTCCACTGCCTTGATCGACGACGTACCAATATCAATACCAATAACTGCCGGCGCCGGAGGTTTAGGAATAAGACGATTAACCAGCCCTAAGTATTGGTCCAATAATCTCTTTGAATCCATAGCCCTATTTTAACAGATTCACCCATGGCATGTTAGGAATATTCTAATTTTTTAGGCCCTTGCGCATGCCAATTTTCTCGGTTATACTTTGTTTATAGATAAAAAATATGAACAAACACGGCCAATCCATTGTTGAGTATGCCCTGATAGCCATCCTTGTGATCACCGGGATCGTCTTCATGGGCCCCTACGTGCTGCGCTCCATCGACGCTCATTTTAAACTATGGGATGATGGAGTCAGGGATTCTTTTAAAGAACCATTGACCCAGGCCCCTATTAATGATTTGCCCAATATCGATGCCGAATGTACCTGCACGCCAATGGATACCCATTTTTGCGGAGGTTCCGCGGCTGGATCAAAGTGCCCGGTAGGCCAAAGCGAAGTGGATTATAGCTGTAATAGGACGGGATGCAACGGAAATCCCTTAGGGTATTTTTGCAAGAATGACCCCAGTTGTTGTAAACTGACGCGTGCGGGCTGCGGCACGACTCCGCTTCCTACTGGTAATATTCCCACAACCTCTTGCACATCAGGCACACCGTCGGGAAGTACCTGTGTTCAGCCGCCTGACTCAGACCCTACCAACTGCTATTTTGGTTATCAGGTATACAGTTCGACGTGTAATTCTTCTCCCAATGTTTGTGTCCTGGATCACAACGACTGTGCCCTGCCTCAATGCCAGGGCTTTAACTCAGCCTCTTCTACCCTTTGCCCGGGGGCCCAAAATAATTTGACCCAAAATACGGCGGTGACCTATGTGACTGATGCCTCCGCTTGTTCCAACCCAGTCACACCATGCCAGGCTTATTGCAATGCAGGCTATGCGCCTAACAATACCAATCCGCCAACAGCCTGCACTCCTATAACTGGTTTGGGATGCAGTATAACGCCCAGCAACGCGCCTCCTAATGTTACGGTTATTTCTTTTAAAGGCGCCCCTGATTGCACCAAAGAAAACTGCCCTGCCGGCGATGTTTTAGTAGGGTATTGCCTGACCAATACTTCTGATAAGCCTTTTGCCGAGGAATGCTCCAGCTCTAACAACAGCGGCGGGCAATGCCCCAGGGTCCCAACAGAGACGTCAATCTCCTTATTTGAGGGAGACCATTGCACCCAGGACACGGTGGCAGGGTATCTTTACTGTGTGCCTTGTAATTGCGCTAATGGATGCGCTTATCTGGCACCACCGTCTGCCACTCAAAGATTCATTTATCAGAATGGACATGCCTGCAATAAACCGGACGACAATACCAATGGCGTAGGCGGTTATTACGGCCTGCCTTCTGTTCAAACCACCTGCTGTGCTCCTGGCACCGTCAACACAACATCCTGCCAAGTCGCCGGCAGCGGCAAAAGTTGTGTGTAGAAATTGATGCTGGGACTTTTTAAGGGAGTTTCTTGATCATTTCTTCGAGGGAGGTCTTGCGTTTATCGAGGTCGATCATTTGCGAACGTAAATCATCCAGCTGGGCCCTTAAACCAGCACTCTGATGGTTTAAATTTTCAAGACTACCCTGCAATTTTTCTTCTTGGGCATGCTGTTCAGCGCTCATCTTGGTAATACCAGCTTTTTTATCCATTTGATTAATCAGGTCTTTGAGCTGGCCGTAATTTTTGGCCAAGACCTTTAATTCCAATTGCAGTTCCTTGGCCTGAAGGCCGTCCCCTTGATTAGCTGATCCTAGTTTCACTGGAATGCTTGGCGTAGGCAAAGCCGCGGCCTGGGCTTGGAGGGCATTGATTTGGTCTTGCACCAGCTGTTGATTTATGGCAGCCGCTTGCGGAAGCATGGACTTACTTTTTTGATAATCTAAAATAGACTGTTGCAAAGCCGCCTGCCTGTCCTGGCTGTCCGCAATCATCTTCATCAATTTTAGTTTTTCAAGTTGGACTTGAAGCGCGGTCTGGGATTCTAACGACGGGGCTTGGGGTGCAGCCGGCAGCGTCGCGCCGGTCAAATCCTTTAACTGCAACAACAAGGCCTGGTCTTGTTTGTACTTTTCATCCAAGGACTGTTGAATTAAGGCAATGCTGTCTTGTGCTTTTTTAATACGATTGTCCCAGTCAAAGCTCTCTCCTTCAAGTTCAGTGATTTGCCTTGCCCGGCGAGGATTAGAATTCTGGAACTTGCCGGCAGCCTGATTGAGCCGGTCTCCCTCCTGCCGCAGGCTTCCTAACCGCATTTGCAACTGGGCCATCTGCTGTTTCATTGATTTGTCGCGGGCAGCTAACTGATCATTGTCCACACTCAATTTATCCACACTGTCCTTGAGTGTTGAAAGAACATCCTGCAAGGCTGACGTAGCGCTGACGATATTGCGCTCTTCCTGGGCCCAGCTCGAGCTGACCAATAATAAACTGATTGACATAACAGCCAATAATCGCATGGATATGTCCTTAATGTATGGCTGATACCATGGTGAGGATGGGCATAAATAAGGCAATGACAATAAAGCCTACCACT
>JANWIO010000158.1 GCA_025449835.1 Vampirovibrionales bacterium | reverse complement strand
TTTTGCCAGACTGGCGCTGGATGCTGAATCGAGAGGATAGTCCTTGGTATCCCACAGCAACACTATTTCGCCAACCCAATTCTAAGAACTGGGAAGCCGTTTTTAAGCGCGTCAAAGAGATGCTGATGGAAAAATGCAAAAGCAAATAACCGATGTTCCATTCCCCCATTAAGATGTCAGTCGCCGATTTTGGAATAGCGTAATTCCTTTTAGCCAGCCCAAAATAATCATGCCTGCCCCGAGGCAAACCAATAGATCGATGGGATGCAAAAATGAAAATTGAAATAGATTGCGAAGCACTGGAATATACAAAATACACCCTAAGGCCACCAAAGCACCGCCTGATACCCACCAAAATGCAGGATTCTTTGATTTTAAGGTGACCCATAACGATTGGGTCCTTGAGCGATTGATTAAAATTAAAATCAAATTGGCGAGAACCAAAAGCGTAAAACTAATGGTTCTGGCGTCTTTTGCCGTTAAACCACGATAAAGACTACTGATATAGACCCCTAAAATAATCATCAGGATCCCGCCACCTTGCAAAGCCCCAAAGCCCAATAATGTTTTGTTAAAAATGGGACTCTGAATGTCACGGGGCGGTCTGCTCATAATGTTTTTCTCCTCAACTTCTGCTTCAAACACAATGGAACAGACGGGGTCGATAATGAGTTGTAAAAATACAATATGCGCCGGTAAAAGGATTAATGGCAGGTTGAATAAAACCGGAATGAGCGATAACCCCGCAATGGGGATATGAATTGCAACAATATACGCAATGGCCTTTTTTAAATTGTCAAAGATTCGGCGTCCCATACGGATGGCATGCACAATAGAAGTAAAATCATCATCTAAGAGAACCAACGAAGCAGATTCCCGGGCAACATCCGTCCCTCGCCCTCCCATGGCAATGCCAATATGGGCTGATTTGAGTGCCGGTGAATCATTCACGCCATCCCCTGTCATGGCCACCACATCGCCATTTGCCTTAAATGCGTTTACCAACTGAAGCTTTTGTTCTGGCACAATTCTGGCAAAGATAGCAACGGATTTGATTTTGTCTTGGAGCTTCGGCTCCGATATCTCTTCTATCTCTGTGCCAGTAAGCACCTCCTCTGCCGGTGCCAAACCAATTTCACGGGCAATATGCTGGGCCGTTGCAGGATAATCTCCCGTAATCATCACCACTCGGATCTTAGCTTGTCGACAAGCAGAGAGTGCCTCAGGTACCGCTGGGCGAATCGGATCGATAAAGCCCAATAATCCTAAGAACTCAAAATTAAAGTCATGCTGATGATGGGGTAAATCGGGGTGTTGAAAATAAGCTCTGGCCACTCCCAATACCCGTAGCCCATCCTTGGCCATCTCCCCAACCTGAACCAAAATTTGTTGTGTTTGTATCTGTTCCAGATGACATAGATCGATAACGGCTTCTGGTGAACCTTTAGCCGCAATAAAATATTTTTTCTCGTCTGGTGACTGCCAAACATGAGACATTGCAAGCAGTTCTTCAGATAAGGGATATTCATGCACCAGCGCCCAATCGTGATGCAGGTGTTCCGTATGAACCAAAAGCTTATTCCCAAGATCTTTTAAGGACCGTTCCATGGGATCAAAAGGGTCTTTTTGGCTGGCCAAAATGCCAAACTCCAAAACCTCATGAAATTGTTCAGGGAAAGGGTCGTTGAGGTGACTTTGAATGTCATAAAACGCACCGGAGGCAAAGACCCGAGTAAGGGACATTTTGTTTAAGGTTAATGTTCCTGTTTTATCAACACAGAGTACCGTTGCCGAACCAAGCATCTCAATGGCCTGAGGATTTCGAGTCAGAATATTCTCTTTAGACATCCGCCAGGCCCCCAGGGCGAGGAAAACCGTTAAAATCACAGGGATTTCTTCTGGTAATATCGCCATGGCCAAGGTAATGCCAGCTAAAAATCCTTCAATCCAGTGCCCCCTTAAGAATCCATCTGCCAGAATAACCAATAAGCAGAGTGTAAATCCTAAAATGGCAATATTTTTTACCAGGCTGGCTGTTTCAAGCTGTAAAGCGGTTTTTTCAGGCGCCGTTCGTTTAAGGATTGTTCCAATCTTTCCCAGCTCAGTTTGGATACCAATGGCACAAACTTCAACCACACCATGGCCCTGAACCACCAGGGTGCCTGAATACACCCAAGAGTGTTCTTTTTTTTCATCAGGGTGTGAAATATTTGTGTCTTCCTGGGAGATCTTTCGAACGGGAACTGATTCACCTGTTAAAAGGGACTCATCGACAGAAAGATTCACGCCAAATAAGACCACGCCATCGGCAGGGACCCGATCTCCTTCTTTTAAAACCAAGATATCGCCAACCACCACATCCCTGCCAGCAATACGCTTTTCCATCTTGTCTCGTATCACCAAAGCTCTTGGGCTTGAGAGGCGCTTTAGCGCATACAGTGCCTTCTCTGTCTTGTTCTCTTGATAGAACGTGATGCCCATCACGATAAAGACAAAGCTTAAAAGCAGTAAGGCCTCTTTAATATCTCCCACCAGAAGATAGAGGGTGCCTGCAACCAGCAATAAGATAAACATGGGTTCTCGAATGACTTGAAAAGCCAAGGAGAAAAAGTTCCGTGGCTTTGCAGAAGGTAGCTCGTTAACCCCATATTGATGTTGTTTTTCAAGCGCTTCTTGTTCAGAAAGCCCTTTAATCTGGGAAATATCTTGCATGCGTGTCAGCTTCCCAATGATGGCCATGTTGGCATGAAACGTAAAGATTCTAACAACTTTGAGACCCGCTTTCTCTTGGCCAATCCGAGATTCGAAAAGCCCAACCATTGGACAAAACGCTATGACACAAAAGGGTATTCTCTCCATGCCAGGTTAATGCTACGCTTTTTAATGGAACCAATTCCCACTTACTAACACTCTAAAGGAAAAATGCGATGAAGGTGGCTGTCTTTACTACCAAGTCTTATGATAAGGAATTTCTTAATGAGGCAAATACACAGTTTCAGCATGAATTAACCTATTTTGAGCCTCATCTGGATCTCTTGACAGCTCAATTGGCAGCAGGCTCTCCTGCCGTATGTGTCTTTGTGAACGATACCCTCAATCGAGAAGTTCTGGCGAAATTATCTGAAGGTGGAACACGTTTGGTGGCATTAAGGTGTGCTGGGTTTAACAATGTTGATCTCTGTGCATGTGATGAACTAGGCATGACCGTTGTAAGGGTCCCAGCGTATTCTCCATACGCGGTGGCAGAACATACCATTGGCTTAATGCTGGCACTGAATCGCAAAATCCACAGAGCCTATAACCGTGTGAGAGAAGGGAACTTTTCCTTAGAGGGTCTTATTGGCTTTGATCTCCATGGCAAAACGGTGGGTATTGTGGGTACAGGGACAATTGGTGTTATCGTCGCGCAAATTCTAAAAGGCTTTGGATGCAGATTACTGGCGTATGATGTTTATCAAAATCCAGAATGCCAAGCCTTGGGTGTGCAGTATGTTTCTTTTGAAGACCTCTTAAAAGAATCGGACATTCTTACGTTACATTGTCCCCTAACCCCGCAGACACATCACCTCATTAATACCCAGGCCATTGGCAAGATGAAGCCAGGGGTGATGATCTTAAACACCAGCCGTGGCGGCGTGATTGATACGAAGGCCGTGATTGAAGGTTTGAAATCCGGTAAAATTGGGTATTTGGGGATGGATGTTTACGAAGAAGAGTCGGAACTTTTCTTTGAAGATCTATCGAGCTGTGTTATCCAAGATGATTTGTTCATGCGTTTACTCACATTTCCAAATGTGCTAATTACAGCCCACCAGGGGTTCTTTACAAAAAATGCCCTGGAAAATATTGCTCAGACCACATTGCAGAATATTTCGGATATTGAAACTGGACGCTCCTGTCCCAATATCGTTAAAGCCGAGCATCATTATAAGGCCGCTTGCCAGACAAAAACATAAAGCCTTTCCCCTCAAACAGGATTCTCTAGTCTAAGGCTGTTATAGGATATCGAAATGATTTATCCCATGTTAGGATCCTCATAGTTAGAGTTGTATCCACCTCAGTTTAACAGGATAGGGAAAAACCATGCTCTTGGCCGATTTAGGAGATGTTATTGTTTATCTGATTCTATTGGAAGCAATTGCCTTGATTGCCTGGATTGGCCAATGGGGAAGGGTTAATAAAATAGCACGCTATTTTACACAAATACTCATGGGGGTTTCAGCATTTATTTTTTTAGTGCTTGCCGTCATTCTGTGGTTTGCAAGATCCTTTTTACCCATTCAAAATATGGGCTCCGGTATCACCATTTTTGCAGGATTGTTTGCTGTGTGGGGTATTTTAGGCATCGTCAGTCTCATCAAGCCTTTACGAAGAATACTTTCAAAAACCATTTTTTCAGGGCTTGAAGTGGACACGCCAGCTCATACATGGGCGCTGTATATCTTTCTCTCGGCCATTGTTTTCAGCATTTATAGTATTACCGTTTTTTACAATCCTAAAGTTATCATTGAAAGCTTAAAGAGCCTTCCTTTATCGATGATGGCCTGCATCAATGCGATGAGTTTTCTGTTATTCAGTTTTATTGCAGCAGGTGTATTTATATACAAGCCCTTTAAACAAACCGCTGCCGATCTGGGGTTAACAAAAATATCTTGGAAAACATTTAGGACTCTTCTGTTGGTTGCAGCCTGCCTTTGCGTTGGGATTCAAGGTTTAGAATGGTTTTTAATGTTTTTTGTCAGCCCGCATACTCGTTTCATTCTGGGTAAAATTATGCATGCCATGCAACCAACACAAACGTCTATCGGTACACTCTTAACCGCCATGGTGGTTGGGATTACTGCTGGTGCTGGAGAGGAAACACTTTTTAGGGGGCTGATGCAGCCTGTATTTGGTGTTATTCCAACTGCATTTCTATTTATGCTCATTCACTCTCATTATGGCCCTACAATTCTGCTGGTTGAATTATTTATTATTGGCCTTGTGTTGGGGATGATTCGCAAAAAGTGGAATACAACGGCTTCTATTGTTGTCCATAGCTGTTTCGACTTTTTAGCCCTAGTCTCACCCTTAATTCATCATTTCTAAGACATTAAGCTTCTTCAATGCCCATTCTCTTTTCGACTGCCGCCAACCCCGGATGCGTATCACTTCCCGTTAAGAAAAGGGTCATCCAATATTGAAGTTTCGGGATCACAATGCCAACCCCAACCATAGAAGCTACCAAAGCGCCACTCCAAAGCCCCAGCCGCCATCTGGAATTATACTTTACCAAGGGCTGCATCACCTTGCCCATAAATTCACTAACCGGTATTGCGGATTTTTGGTTCACCTTCAAGTACTTTGCTAACCGGGTTTCAATGAGATCTAAATAAGGATTAACGGTATTTTCAATGGTTTTGAGCTCTGACGGATCAAAGAACTTTTCTGCTTGAGAAGGCATTCGGTGGAGAATCCGAAGGGCTTTTTGATAGACTTGGCCATTTCCACGGAGGCCACCTTTGAGCATCCCCATCACTTCGTTTATCAGCGCAGTATTATACTGTGGTGTTGATTTGGTGAGCATCAGTGCAACCCGCCGTTCCCCATGAGAAGAAAGCAATTTTTGAATTAATGAATCATAAGATTGCAATAATCGAAGTTGATGAGCATGAACGGCATTGGATTTTACCGCTTTTAACAAATTCTCCATCGTTTTTTGAATTTGACTTTCCAAGAGGCTATTCACGGAAGCCTTTTCGCCAACCAATGGAATGACCAACCGGACATCTTCTGCCAGATGATCCAGCCCAAACCCTTCAAGCCACCGCAAATATTGTGGGGTTGTTTTTTCAAGCATCTTTGCCAAGTCTTCAAGGGATTTTTGACTCAAGGGCTGTCCTTTTACAAGCGCGGTTTCAAGATCATGAATCGCGCTGAAAAGCTTTATTTTAAGTGGGTTCCGTTTTGATACTTTCCCGGAGTACTTTAAGAAAGACCGTGACTCAGAAATTACATGCGCCAAGTGATGTTTTATAAAGGTATTTACAGGAACACCTTCCACAGAGGCTCTTTCAACACATCGAATAATCGCCTCTGCTTCTTTTAACGTATCTTGGCTTAAAGCACCGGTTAGAGTCGTAGCATTCAAGCTTCGTCGGAGGGTTGATGCGATAACCTTATCGCCTCCCAACTGAGCTGCATGGGTTAACCGACTCAGCAATTGCTGTTTCTCCGCTTTTGGCAATTCGCTTAACTGACTTAAAACAAGTTGCGTCAATGATTTTTGGGTTAAACCGGCAGAATGTTGAAACGATAACTTGGCTGCTGTGCTTAAATGAAACTGATTGGCTCGTGTAAGCGTTTTACCGCCAGGACCAGTCCAGGTCGCTTTTAAAAACGTTTCTAACTGATCTGCTGATAGATGTTTTCCCACGTTTAATTTCGCATGCAGATAATGCTCTGCTTTTGCCAACAGATGTTTTGCTTGTTCGGCTTCCTCAGGAGAACGACAAAACGCCATCAATTCGGTTTTTAAAAGGTTTTTAAACGTTTCCGTTTCAGCTTGTCTTAACCGTGTTCCCAGTTCCGGAACCAGTTTTGAAAAGGCCGGATGAGAAGCTCCATGAAGTAACGTTCTTAAAGATTCTGGATCCACAGGTTGGTTTCCAATGTGCCGACCAATGTAGCTGGCAAGGTAACGACTTACCTGTGCATCTAAGTTAACCGTTTTACTGAGGTCTTTTTTAAGGAATTTATGGGTGGCGTTGCGAAACCATTGAGAATTGATGGCTTTATAAGACCCACTCATAAACATGGGCACAGACATCAGGTAGAAATAAAGACTTCCTATGTCTCTTGCACCGTATTCAAAAGACTCATAGGGACTTCTTGGCCAGGCGGTCCACATCCTACCGCCCGTAATCCCGGTATCGACAGCTAAAACTTCACCATAGGCCGTGTTGTTAATGTAGTGCCCTAAATGACCCAAAAGCCCCATGGCTTTGGTTGCAACAGACCCAAAGCGGAGCCCATTCCGTTTTGGATTTGTCACATTTTGGTGGTCAACCGGCCCTTGACCAAAGACAGGTTGATAAGGATAACGGTACCCAGAGGTATAGCCCGGAGGAAGCCCAAATGATGATTGATGTTGAGGCTGCCATGGACTATTATAAGAATTCCCTCGATATGAACTCTGTTGAAAAGAAGCTGGATTGAATGGTTCACGTTCTGTTTTTGGGAAATCTTCATTGGAAGCCGGTTGAACGGTGTGTTTTTCATGTGGTTTTGAGTGAGATGGATCAGAATAGAATTTTTTCAGAAGCCATTCGGTTTTCAGTTGGTTGAGTCGAGGAATGGCATACCCACACAGGAAAAGTGGAATTGCCACAGAAATCCCTAATTTGAGGCCTTTTACAGCCATGGTTTTCTTTAAGGCCTGAAAATGATGGCTAAACTTTTCCAGAGGGGACAGCAAAATAGAGGGTGTTTTTTTCTTAGATAAATATTGAGCCAAAAAGTCCTTAGACCAATCCGCATCGGTATATAATGAGCGTAACATTCCCATGTCTTGGAGTTTTTCAATTCCCTTATCCACCACCTTGGAGATTGCATGAACACCAAATAGCCAAACAATGGCTACAGCCACTTCTTCAAAAAATCGTTCTTGTAATTCCAGAAACCCAGTCCGTTTCCAACCCCAAAATGAACGCCCCCCGGTAACGGCCCCTTCGATAGGTAAAATTGGCATAGCATTGCCCGGTGCCTTATTGGATAACCTTGTGAGCACCTGTTCTTGAATATAGGGATTTCTCAGGATGCTGGGCAACATTCTGGATAAATATCTCCGGGCTGTGTGATCCATTCATTTCATTAAACCCTCTCAATGCCAAATGATGCTATTCATCAGTGTGAAATCTTAAGTTTTATGAACTCTTTTGTTTTTCTGGATTCCAACACAGCAGGTGTTTAAGCGGACGTTTTAGGAACAGGTGGCTTCAGCTGGTGTCGAAGTATTTTTCCCGTAGGACCCTTGGGAATCTCGTCCACAAAATAAATGGTTTTAGGAACTTTGAACTCCCCGAGAAAATTGCGACAAAACTTTTGAAGTTCTGTTGCTGATGGTGATTTGTCAGGAGTTGGAACCACGTAAGCCACAACGGCCTGATAATACAAATCTGATTTTTCGGCAGTCACAACACAGCTTTGCACAGTTTCGTGCTGGTATAAAACTTCTTCCACTTCTTGGGGATACACTTTCGCCCCGCCAATATTGATTAAATCATCTCGTCTCCCCACCAGAAAAATATACCCCTCTTCATCCTTATATCCCATATCCGAGGTATAAAGCCACCCATTACGAATGGTCTTTTCCGTCACAGTCGGATTTTGCCAATACCCCAGCATCACAGTGTCTCCTTGGGCACGAAGTTCTCCAATTTCATTAGGAGGAAGGACATGACCTTCTTCATCGACAATCTCAATGAACACACCTGGCAACGGTAATCCTACCGAACCAGGCTTTCGATGACCCTTGAGGGGATTGGAGGTCATAATGGAGGACGCTTCGGATTGCCCATACCCTTCTTGAACCGGCGCTCCAAAAATTGTTTCCACTTCAGTGAACACTGCTTGGGGCATGGGTGCTGCTCCTGAATGGCAAACTCTTAACGCTGATACATCATATTGATGGCTTGGAAGCAACGTCAGCATCATTTGGTACATCGTGGGAACCGCTGCCAAAAATGTGACCTGATGCTTTGATATGGCCTCTAATATAGACTTTGGGTTAAATTTCTTAACCAAAACAATAGAGGCGCCTTCCAATAATGCTGTTAACATCACATTGGCGAGCCCAAAGACATGAAATAAAGGCGACGCCGTAATAAACACATCTTCCTGGGTTGACTCAATCACCATCCGGTTGGCCCAGGAATCGGCTAACAAGTTTTGATGACTTAACATTACGCCTTTTGCTTTGCCCGTTGTCCCAGAGGTATAGATTAAAACAGCCAGATCTCCTGGAGAGAGATGAGGAAGCGGCGGTAGAGAATTTGTTGTTTCAGAGACCCAATCGGCCATTGAAAAACATGGGCAGGCTTGGCTTGGAGAGTCTTCTAAATCGGGAGCAGTTGTTTGAATACACCAGGAGAGTGCAGATAATAAGGGCTGATAGGTTTCATCAAAATCAGGGCTGGTGATGAGCCCCTTCATACCCGAATCCTGCATAACCATTTGATGTTCTTGGGTGGAAAGCCGGTAATTTAAGGGAACCACCACAGCTCCCAATGCCTGTAAAGCTAAAAAGCTGACGATCCACTCACTCTGGTTCAGCATGAACAACCCGACCCGATCGCCTGGGGCCAAATCACAATGACGTGTAAGCCCTTGGATAACGGCATTGATTTGAGACACTAACGCTGAATACGTTATCTGCTCTTCTGTATGATAGTTTGTGAGTGCAACCCGTTCCGGAAATTGTCTGGCGGATTCTTGAAAAGCATCAAACAGGGTTTTCATGGCGTATGGGTTTAACACAGTGTGAGTTGTTGACCTTTATTTAATTTTATTGCCTCCAATACCGTTTTGTTGGCCTTAGGGAAGGCATACTGATCAATTTCATCTAACCCCACCCATTTAAGTTTTTGCGACGCTTTGGGCTCTGGTGTTCCAGATACATACCGACAGTCAAACGCATGAAGTGTAATTTTGAAATGGGTATAAGCGTGCTTAACAGATGTTATTTTGGCCCCAACTGTTACCTTTAGTCCAGTTTCTTCTTCCACTTCACGTTGAACACACGCTTTTAATGACTCATTGTCTCTGCACTTTCCACCGGGGAACTCCCAGAGTCCTCCCAATAAACCTGCTTCTGGTCTTAAAGCAATGAGAACATCATTCTCTTTCCAGATAACCCCCACGCCAATGGTGTAATGGGGCGTTTTTTTAGGTGGTTGTTTCACAGGAATTTCATCTTGGCGATGCTGTAAAAATGCCTGACATGTCTCTTGCCAGGGGCACTGCAAACATAATGGCTTTTTTGGCATGCATAGGGTCGCCCCTAATTCCATCAGAGCCTGGTTAAAATCATAGGCGTCCTGAACATCCTGGGGCAATAACGATTGAGAGGCCTGCCACAGTTGTTCAAGCACTATTGGTTCTTGAATGGGTTGATCAATTCCTTTAAGGCGACTCAAAACCCGCTTCACATTCCCATCTAAAATGGGATAGGGCTTACGGATCGCAAATGTTGAAATGGCGCCTGCTGTACTTTGTCCAATTCCTGGCAAATCCAAAATGTCTTCAAAAGCAGTTGGAAAAATGCCTTGATGGACCTCAATAACCTTTTTGGCAGCCTTGTGCAAATTACGGGCTCTTGCGTAATAACCCAAGCCTTCCCACTTCTTCAGCACCTCATCTAATGAGGCTTCTGCCAGTGCTTGAATCGTGGGATATGCTGCTAAAAATCGTTGATAATAGGGCAAAACCGTTGCAACCTGGGTTTGTTGAAGCATAATTTCAGAAACCCAGATTTCATAAGGATTTGAGGTTTCTCGCCATGGTAGCTGGCGATGCGAAGCCCGGTACCATTCAATAAGCTGTTGAGCCAACATTTGTGCTGATGCTTTCATATGCCTATCTTAACGAAAACAGAAAAAAACATCCTGTGCCTTCAAAAATTAAGAGCCCTTGCCTATCTTAACGAAAACAGAAAAAAACATCCTGTGCCTTCAAAAATTAAGAGCCCTGATTATCAGGGCTCTTAAAGTAGTTTATATTAGAATGTTTTATTTAATACCAAGTGCACTGAGTAAGCTGGAGCTGCCGCTACCACCCAGCATACTAGCAAGACCACTGGTTGAGCTGCTACTTGGGTATCCACTTGAGTATCCAGCTGATGCATATTGTTGGGGTGCCGCTTGGGCGCCACCACCACCAGCACCACCCATAAACATCAACATAATGGGCAGAATTTTGCTTATAGTATCGCTACCGGTACCACTGCTGTTATTCTGGAGTAATATAGGCAGAAGGGCCATCATCGGATTCTGTCCAGATGCCATCGCTTGGATTAATGTTTTGATGAGACTATCTGAAGAAGTTGAACTATTACCGGATAGTTTTTGAACATCACTCCAGGTGCTATCGCTAGAGCTACTGGGATCAAATGTCAGCGAATCAAACGTGGTTACACCGGCTTTGTCAAAGTTGGTTTTATCCACAGTACCTGCAGCACTGTTATTGATGAAGGTATTGAAGTCAGATAAAGTATCGCCTTTTGATGTATCCGCAGCAATCTTATCTGCCCCGCCTTCAGCCATCATGGTATCAAAGGTCAATTCAGATGTATCCGCTTTTACCTTATTAGCATCTGCTGAATCAATTGAAGATCCGAGCTGTGTGAAAATATCTGATCCACTACCGCCTAATAAACTTAACATGGGTGCCATTTGGCCAAGTTGAGGGAAAGCGGCGGTTACTGCATTTTGGAGTCCTTGTTGTGCATTTTGAAGATCGGAATATGCATTTACTGCTGCCGTTGCCCAATCCGCCTTGGTGACCGGAACAGTTGTATCACCACTACTTGCATTTGAGTCAGTTTTTTCAGCATTTACATAATACTGCATTGCCTTGATTGTTGAAATCGAAAAACTGCCTGTACTAATGGAAGTCATTTATTCTCTCTCCTTACTTTATCTCGTTTTAATCTGGGTTCTGTAACATAATAAAAACAATTGGATATACAAAATTGCTTAAATCTGAGTGAACCGTTAAAAAACTTTACAAATTGAGTAGAAAACATTAAGAAGGGGGATTTAAGGCGTTTCTACGTTGCCTCTGTAGAGCCTGAATTGATGCCGTTTTTGACCCCAAAGGGGAGTGTTTTTGATCAGTTTCCTTTGTCACTTTTCACTTTACAAAACGATTCCATCACATCAGCAGACAGCAAGAGTCGGCTAACTGTGTTTCGACAGCATGATCTAAACATTCTACAAATACATCAAGAGCCCTGGATATAGGGCTCTTGTGCTAAATGTAAGTTATTGTCTTTTTGAGCGGTATCTTAACCCATAAAACTGCTAAGCAGGCCTACTGAGCTACCGCCATACCCTGGCATACCCATTTGGTTTGGATAAGCACTCATCCCAGGCATTCCGCTGAGTTGTGAGTATCCGCCCATTCCACCGGCTGGACCAAATCCGCCCATTCCAGGCTGTGGGTATCCACCCATTGATAATGGCATTGCTTGGGCATATGTGCCACCAAAGCCGGCAGCACCTGCTGAGGGGAATCCACCCATTCCGGGCATTCCCATTCCGAGCATTCCTCCGGGTTGTTGTGGGTATCCACCCATTGATAATGGCATTGCTGAGGCGTATGCGCCACCGAAACCGGCAGCACCTGCTGAGGGGAATCCACCCATTCCACCCATACTGGGCATTCCGCCAGCTAGACCAAGTCCGGGCATTCCACCCGGTTGTGGGAATCCACCCATTCCACCCATACCGGGCATTCCGCCGGTAAAGGCTGAAAGAAGTGAAAGAATGGCAGCACTGGAAGGATTGTTTTTGGGTGAGCTACCAGTGGTTCCGGCAAGATCGGTGATCTTACCCCAAATAGCATCGCCTGATGTGTTGGGACTATAAGTAATACCATTGGCAACATAATCTGCAGAATCAATGGCTTGGAATGTATTACCATCAATTGTGCCTGAAGGACTCTGATCTAAGAAATTCTTTACAAAATCATCTGGCGTTGCCCCAATTGTTGAATCAGTGGCAATCTTATCAGCATAGCTTGAACCGTCTTGCCCTGTTCCATCTCGGGTAAGTGCCATGGTGACGTCAAATTCTTGCTCTTTAGTTAACCCATCAATTTGCGCCTGGTCTGCTTTTGATTTGTCGGTATCCATACGAAATGCAGATAGCGGATCGTTGCCATTGTTAACCAGTGCTAACATGGAGGCCATGGGAGCCATCTGTGGGAAAAACTGCGTCAGATCAATTTGATCATTTTGTTTTTGAGTTTGTAAAGTATTGATTTTGTCGTTTAAAGCAACTGCTTCTTGAGCCCAACCTTGTGCTGTGACACCCGCCGAGGGGTTATTGGAGTCACCGGATTGAGTCTTTGCCGCATCGGTATAAAATGTATTTGCTAAAGCTTTTGAAATACTTAAGCCATTTGTACTGATTGAACTCATTTCTTCTCTTCTCCTTAAAAATAAGATCTCTTTGCTATAAAATTCTTAAAAAAATAAAAACAAGTAGATTCGTAAAATTGCCTAAATTTAATCATTCTTTACAAATTGCGATAAAAGCCCTAAGCATCAGAGTTTTTATTTTTTGGAGATTCGCTTTTGCATGCTCAATATCGCTTTTTCAGTGACATTGAAATCAGAGCAACACGTTAACGAATTAAGCTGTATAGTCTGTCATGATGCCAGCGTTTAAACGTAAATGTTCTGTAATTTTGATAAATTCCTCAGGTGACAGAGTGAGAATAACTTCATTGGTTGAGGCATCTAGTAACTCGATTTGATTCTCTGCATCATTGTAGATAAAGCGATACTCAACATCGGAACGAAATGTGATTGAAAATTTTTTTGAGATGATGTCTTGTAAATCCTTTTCAAGATTGCCCTCATGCCTTTCCTGGGATTCTTGTTGGTTTTGGCCATCTTTTTGTTCCTGAGGGTCTTTATTAACTGAGGCTAAAGCTTGATTTTGGTGGACTTCACCACTGTTTTTTGCAGAAAGCGCAGCACGTTCAGCAGCATCAAGATTCCCGAGGGTATCGGTATACCCTAGGTACTGGCTGGGTCGATAGATCCCATCCATGCTCATTTTGCTGATTCCTGTATGTTGACTCTGTAGTCATAATATCGGCAAAAATCAAAAATTCTTCAAATAAAAGCTTTCAAGCCTCCCAAAATCACCGTTTTCTGGGAGCTGCTTTTCTCCAATCAAAATTCTTTTATAGAACGCTTCTCTTGGGTTAAGGCAAACTCTCTGCTAGACTGAATGATAAATTGATTGATAAGGCATCTCATTGCAGCAGCATCCGATAAATACTTTTTCTGACACTAACGTTTTGACGTCTTTGGGAACGTCTTGCTACTTTTTTGGAACGTTTAACCCCATTCATTATGGGCATCTCATTATGGCTGAATACGCTCGATGCCAGTTTCAATTTCGTAAAATTGTTTTTGTACCCGCATTCCAGCCACCACATCGGCTCGAAGATAAAACATTGGAGGCTTTCTCTCATCGATATCAAATGGTTAAGCTGGCCTGTGAGAATAACCCCAGTTTTGAAGTTTCAGATATTGAATCTCATCGTTCAACCCCTTCTTATACCTTTGAGACGCTGAAAGCACTTTATACAGACCTCGATAGCCACCAGAATCTATTACCTTTGATCATTGGCACCGATGCCCTACAACATCTTGCGAGTTGGTACCAGGCTGAAAAGTTGATTGATAAAGTTGTCTTTCTGCAGGCTCCCCGTGAAAATACTGATATGCTTCGTCATATAACCATCGCATCCCAAAAGGTTGCATTAAAGACTACACAGATTGAAATGCCGCTGATTGGTATTTCTTCTACAGAGATAAGAGAACGTCTTGAAAAAGGGAAGAGTACTCGTTATCTGACACCTGATCCAGTCCGGGATTATATTCACCAGAATCATCTTTACGGTTGCTCTTAAAACAACAAAAGGCCAAATTATTGGCCTTTGGTTTAAAATTTACAATTTAAGTGTTTAAAATGCAAGTCCACCTTCACGAGCAGCATCAGCTAAAGCAGCAATACGTCCGTGATAAAGGTTTCCCCCACGATCGAAAACAACAGTTTGAATACCTTTTTCTTGGGCACGTTTTGAAATCAGCTCACCAACAGCCTTTGCTGAATCAATATTGCCACCATGAGAAAAATGTTCTTTGAACTCAGGATCTAAACTGCTCGCAGCAACCAGGGTTTTGGAAGTGGCATCATTGATAATTTGAGCATAAATATGTTTTACGCTTCGGTAAACCACTAATCTGGGACGCTCTGTCGTACCTGATAATGTACGCCTTAACCTATAGTGGCGTTTTCTAGTTGCATTTTTACGATTTGGGGACTTAATCATGGGTCAAAAACCTCATTTGTTAAAAATTATGCTTACTTTTTACCAGACTTACCAGCTTTACGCCGTACTTTTTCGCCTGCATAACGAACCCCTTTACCTTTATAAGGCTCAGGTGGTCGAAAACTTCTGATGTTGGCCGCAACATCCCCTACAACTTGTTTGTCATAGCCTTTTACGGTTATTTTCGTGTTGGCTTCAACACTAATATTAATACCTTCAGGAGGATCAACTTCAATGGGATGGCTAAATCCGAGCTGCATCACAAGCTTTTTACCTTGAACTTGGGCACGATATCCAACACCCACCATCTCTAAGTTTTTGCTAAAACCAGTGCTTACCCCTAAAACCATGTTATTTAGGAGGGTTCGACTGAGGCCATGAAGAGAACGGGATTGGCGTTCTTCTGAATGACGATTAACAATTAAGAGATTACCATCTTTTACAATACTCACTTCGGGCCGAAACGTACGGCTTAATTCGCCCAAAGGGCCTTTTACCGTAACGGTATTTCCGTTAACACTGACTTCCACCTTATTAGGAATTTCGATAGGGGCTTTTCCAATCCTTGACATCGTTCTACACCTGTTATCTCGTTACATAAAATCTAATTACTCAACAATACAAACAATTTCTCCGCCTACACGTTCACGTCGTGCAGCTCGATCAGTAAGAAGGCCTTTATTTGTGGTTAAAATAGCAACACCTGCACCATTGAGTATTCTCGGGGCATTCACCACTTTGGAGTATTTGCGAAGGCCGGGACGGCTGACCCGTGACAAGCGTCGAATGACAGGATATCCGGCTTTATCATATTTCAAAACAACTCGCATAATTTGAAAGCGCCCTTTGGGATCATCTTTCAGTTCATAGCTTTTAATGTAACCTTCCTGCAAGAGAACCTTAACAAGAGCTACTTTCTGCTTAGAAGCAGGTAGCTCAACGGACTTATGTCCTGCCTGAGCAGCATTTCGAATGCGGGTTAAGAGATCTGCTATAGGATCGGTATTCATTCTTTAACTTTCCTTCTTTCGTATTTCTGTCTGTTGGTTTGATTTACCAACTCGATTTTGTAACGCCGGGTAAAAGTCCTTGATGTGCAAAGTCACGAAGATGAAGTCTGCACAGACCAAACAAACGATTAAATGCTTTCGGTCTCCCGCAAATACTGCATCGATTATGAAGACGCACTTTAGGGTATTTACCCTTGGCAGCTAACTTGCGTCGCTGTTCCTCTTTAACAATGCTGGATGTTTTAGCCAATGTGATACTCCTATCAATACAGTGTTATGCAACTTCAGGTGATTGACCTGAGGCAGCAGATTTTCTACGGAACGGAATGCCCAAAACTTCTAACAACGCTTTTGCTTCCATGTCATTTTTGGCGGTTGTTACAATGGTGATGTTCATTCCACGAACTTTGTCGATTTTATCATACTCCATCTCAGGGAACACCAGTTGATCCCGAATCCCAATATTGTAATTACCACGGCCATCAAAGCCTTTTTCGCTAAGACCGCGAAAATCCCGAATACGTGGCAAGACAATACCATTTAATTTGGAGAGGAAGTCATACATGCGGTTGCCCCGTAATGTAACCATTGCCCCAATCGGCATTCCCTTACGAACTTTAAAGGTTGCAACGGATTTTTTGGCTCTGGTAACAACCGGTTTTTGCCCTGCAATAAGCTGAAGATCGCGAACGCCATTTTCGAGGGCCTTAGAGTTTTGGGTAGACTCACCAAGACCAATATTCAACACAACTTTAACAATTTTGGGAACCTGGTATTGATTACTCAAGTTCAGCTCTTTCATTAAAGCTGGGACAAATTCTTCATCGTATCTTTGTTTTAGTGTTTTCATCGAATCTTACCTAATTATTACGTCTAAATCTTTTTAGGCATCAAACTGCGCTTTACAGTGCTTACAAACTCGGGTTTTACGCTTATCTGCCAGGTATTCATGCTGAATTCGAGTAGGTTTATTACATTGCAAGCAGTATAACATCACTTTTGCAGCTGCAACGGGAGCTTCCATTTCTACAATACCGCCTCGAACTCCGGCCATCGGATTCGGTCGGGTGGCTTTTTTGATTTTATTAATGCCTTCGACCAGGACGGTTCCTTTTTCATTGAAAACTTTCCGAACAATACCTGTTTGGCCTTTATTTTTACCAGACAAGACAAAAACGGTATCACCTGTTTTGACATGGAAAGGAAAAGCTTCAAATTTGGTTTTTCGGGAACGTTTCATCGGTAACATATCTTGGACTCCTTTAAATCACTTCTGGGGCAAGTGAAACAATTTTCATAAAGTTTTTCTCCCGAAGTTCTCTTGCCACTGGGCCAAAAACCCGGGTGCCACGGGGGTTACCATCTTTATTGATAACAACCACAGCATTGTCGCCAAATCTAATTGTCGACCCATCCAGACGACGAAGCCCAAACTTTGTACGAACAACAACACACCGAACAATTTCGGATTTTTTTACCATTGAGTTTGGTTGTGCCTTTTTGACAACACCAATGATGGTATCACCAATATTCGCAGTTGTTCCTTTTCCAAGGACACGAATACACAAAATTTCTTGTGCACCTGAGTTGTCAGCAACTTGTAATCTAGACTCCTGCTGAATCATGGGTTTAAACCTCTTCCGTATGTTTAATGATTTCTTTTAAAGCCCAGCATTTTTCTTTGCTCAATGGTCGATGTTCGACAATACGAACCACATCACCAAGCTGAGATTCATTGTTGGGATCATGTGCTTTAAACCGTGTTGTTTTGACATGAACTTTTTTGTAGCGAGGGTGACTTGTGCGTTCTTCAACAGCCACAACACGCGTTTTATTCATTTTGTCTGAAACAACAATTCCAACTTTTTCTTTTCTAGGCATGGACTTTTTCTCCCTGGGATTTGGATTCTTTTTGATGAAGCACTGTATTTAATTGCGCTATTTCATGCCTTGTTCTGCGAAAAAGCGCTGTATCATCGAGCTGGTGTGTGGCTAATTTAAAACGTCCATCAAACAGCTCTTTGTGTAAGGATTCTATTCTGGCACGAAGCTCATCAATTGTCAGCTCTCGAATTTCAGAAAGTTTCATTTTAAGCGTCTCCTTGTTCTTCTTGTTGAGAGCAAACAACGCGGGTTTTCACCGGTAATTTTTGCGCTGCAAGTTCCATGGCTCTGACACCAACATCTTGCGCAACACCTGCCATCTCAAACATGATACGCCCCGGTTTAACCACAGCAACCCAATACTCAGGGTTTCCTTTTCCAGAGCCCATCCGGGTTTCAGCGGGTTTTTGGGTGACTGGTTTTGACGGAAAAATCCGAATCCAAATCTTCCCACCCCGACGAACGCTTCTTGCCATTGCTCGTCTTGCGGCTTCAATTTGACGGCTAGTAATCCATGCAGGCTCTAACGTTTGAAGGCCCACTGTGCCAAATTCCAGCTCTGTACCACGAGTTTCATACCCTTTCATGGTACCGCGCATCTGTTTCCGATATTTTGTTCTCTTAGGCATCAACATGATTTTTTACTCCTCAGCAGGGGGCTGCTGAACTTTTTCTTCTATGGGTTGCTCAGCTGTTCCTGAAGCTTTTGATTCTTCCATTTGCGGGCCTCGTGGCCGTTTTCCTCGACGGCCTCCACCACCACCGCCTTGACCACGACGGCCACCGCCGCCATGAAGACCTTGAGGTTGTCCTGATGCACGTTGTTCTTCAGAAGGACGTGCTTTGGCTTTTACATTGGATTCTGCAACCTCACCAGGCAGTACTTCGCCTTTAAAAATCCAAACCTTTACGCCAATGATTCCGAAAAGGGTAACGGCTTGGGCAAATCCATAATCAATGTCTGCGCGGAACGTATGTAAGGGGATCCGACCTTCTTTTGCCCATTCTGTTCGGGCAATTTCAGCACCACCCAAACGACCAGCAACCATCACTTTAATCCCTTTGGCACCGGAGCGCATGGTCCGTTGAATAGCCTGTTTCATGGCCCTACGGAAAGCAACCCGTTTTTCAAGTTGAAACGCTATGGCTTCAGCCACCAATTGGGCATCTGCATCAATTCGGGAAACTTCCATAACATCCAGTTGAATATCTTTACGATTGGTTTTCGCTGATAACTCTTTGCGAAGCAAATCTAAACCTTGTCCACCACGTCCAACAACCATACCAGGACGTCCTGTGATAATACGAATAATAAGCTTTGAGGCTTTGCGATCAATTTCAATTCGACTGATAAATGCATTTTTCAGCCGTTTTTTCAAAAACGTCCGGATTTCGTAATCTTCTTTAACGTTCTTTGCATAATCGTTGTCAAAAGCAATCCAATTGCTCTCCCAAGAGTGGATAATGCCGATACGTATGCCTTTTGGATGAACCTTCTGTCCCACTGTGTCGATGCTCCTATGATTTAACCATGACCTCAACCGTTAAATGAGCGGTTGGGGTTTCAACTTTGTAAACTCGTCCTTGCGCCCTGGGACGAAAACGTTTGTACGCCGGACCTTCGTCCACCATAATCGAACTGATCACTAATCGTTCAGCAGAAGCTTGATCGCCATATTTTTGTTCGGCGTTACGGGCGGCTGCAATTAGGTTTTTAAGAACCACTTTAGAAGCCGCATATGGCATAAACCGAAGGATTTGAAGTGCTTCAGGAACATTTTTACCGCGCACTTCATTAACGACCCTTCTTAACTTACGGTGTGACATTAAAATATAACGTTGCTTGGAACGTGCTTTCGCTTCCATTAACCCTTACCTCTTCTTGGCTTTCTTGTCAGACCCTGCGTGACCACGAAAGAAACGTGTCGGAGCAAACTCGCCAAGTTTGTGGCCAATCATTTGCTCTGTAATGTAAACAGGAACATGTTTGCTCCCATTATGAACAGCGAGAGTGTGACCAATCATGTCTGGAATAATCATTGAACGACGTGACCAGGTTTTAATGACCCGTTTTTCACCTTTACGGTTCATGTCTTCAACTTTTTCCCGTAACGGCTCGTCTACAAAAGGTCCTTTTTTCAGTGAACGTGGCATGAGATTGCTTTCCTATCGATTCCGACGTCTGACAATGTATTTGCTAGAAAGTTTTTTCCGCTTACGAGTCGTGTGCCCCAAGGCAGGCTTACCCCAAGGCGTAAGCGGTCCGGGATGCCCAACCGGGGCACGCCCTTCACCACCACCGTGAGGGTGATCCACTGGGTTCATTACCATCCCGCGGACAGTTGGTCGAATTCCCATATGGCGAGTTCTACCGGCTTTACCCAACTTCAGGTTTTTGTGCTCTGCATTATCCAAAACACCCAGCGTTGCATAACAATTTTCAGACACCATCCGCATTTCACCACTGGGCAATTTGAGGGTAGCAAAACCATTTTCTCTTGCAACAAGCTGAGCACCGCATCCTGCACTGCGAACAATTCGTCCGCCGTTGCCCGGAATAAGTTCAATATTATGCACATAAGCCCCTAAGGGAAGATTTTTAAGAGGCAGGGCATTACCAACAGAAATTTCGGCTTCTGCTCCAGCCTGCACCGTTTGGCCAACATTTAAGCCTTCAGGATGCAAAATATAACGTCTTTCACCATCTGCATACAAGAGGAGTGAAATCCGAACATTGCGGCTTGGATCATACTCAATGGTCTGCACTGTTGCTGGCACGCCAAATTTATTCCGTTTAAAGTCGATTAAACGGTAAGCTCGTTTGTGTCGACCGCCTTTGTGCCGACATGTAACACGCCCGTAGTTATTACGACCCGAACGGTTGGCAAGTTTTACCAAAAGGGGTTTATAAGGTTTGTCGGTTGTGATCTCTTTGAAATCAGAGACCGACATGCCCCGTTGGCCTGGTGATGTAGGTTTTAATGTTTTAATACCCATAATCCATTAGACTCCTGTAAACAGCTCGATGGGGTCACCTTCAATCGTAAAGAGTGCCTTTTTCCCTTCGGGAGTATGGCCCATTTTACGTCCTACCCGCTTTTGATGTGAATAGATTTTTGTTGTCTGAATTTTTTTGACTTTGCGACCAGGAAATAATAGTTCAAAAGCTTGGCTTAATTCAATTTTGTTGGCATCCCGAGCGACAATAAACGTATATTGGTTTTCAGCAACCAAACTGGTTGCTTTTTCCGTTACGCATGGCCGGATTAATAATTCACTTAATCGTGCATTTCGCTCAGACATGACTTCCAAACCTTTCCTTGATTTCTTCCAGTGCCTGCTCTGTTGCAATCACTGAATCTGCCAAAATCAAATCCTTCACGCTTAAATTCAGCGGAAGTCTTAATTTCAACTCTGGTAAGTTGCGAGCTGCCAAATAAAGATGCTTATTTTCTTCAGCTTTGTAATTGGCAAGAACCAGAATTTTCTTTTCCTTCAGGCCAAGCTTCTCAATAAATTCATTGAGCAACTTGGTTTTTGGAGCCGATAAGAATTCAAAATTTTCAACAACTTGAAGCTTTTCTTGTGCGGCCACTGATAACGCTGATTTAATAGCCAAACGTCTCATTTTCTTTGGCATATCAAAGGCAAAACTTCTGGGTTGTGGCCCAAAAATAACACCACCTCCACGCCATAACGGACTCCGAATACTTCCAGCCCGAGCGCGACCTGTTCCCTTTTGTTTCCAAGGCTTCCGGCCTCCGCCACGAACCTCAGCACGAGTTTTCGTATTGGCTGAACCAGCACGAGAGTTTGCAAGCTCACGGCGTACTGCAAGATGCATTACATGGACATTGGGCGTAACGCCAAAAATATCTTCAGCGAGATTGACAGATCCTTCTTTTTTTCCTTCAGCGGTAACTTTTTCTACGGTAACAGACATGGATCTTAGCTCTCCTTCTTGGCATTCAGGGTTTTACGTGGACGAATAAACAAGGTCGCTCCTGGTTTTCCAGGTACAGCCCCTTGAACCAGGAGTAAATTACTTTCCAAGTCCACGAGAACCACTTTCAAGTTTTCGATTGTGCGCATGTTATCACCCATATGTGCAGCCATTTTAAGGCCTTTAAAAACACGGCCAGGTGTGGTACCTGCACCAATCGAACCCGGTAAACGGTGTGATTTTGAACCATGAGACATTGGGCCACGTCTAAAATGGTGGAGTTTAATCCGCCCTTGGAACCCTTTACCAATGGTTCGGCCAGTCACATTGACTCGCTCAATTGAAGTTAAAAACTCAGGGGTAATGGTTTTACCCACTTCAAATTGACTCACCTCAGATGCTTGAACCTGAAATTCTTTAAGATGACGTAACAGGCTCAATTTGTTTTTCTTTAAGTGCCCCTGCTCAGGCTTAGAAAGATGCTTTGCTTTTGCATCCTGATAACCCACCTGAACGGCTATATAACCGTCCGTTGGTTTTGTTTTCACTTGTGTGACAGTTAACGGTAGCAGTTCTATCACCGTTACTGGGACAGCGGACCCCTCATCATTAAAGACTTGGGTCATGCCTCTTTTTTTGCCGATTGCGCCTTGAAAGGTCATCGTTCCTTCACTTTCTTACGCTTCATTCTTCTAAAATAGATTGGAGTGGAATATACACTTTAGTACAATCCGAATTCAATATCAAGCATGAGACTTGTATTGATTTTTCAAACAAATGCAGCCTTGAAAAAGCCGCATCGTTTAAGGTTTATAGCTTAACTTCGATATCAACACCCGCCGGCATGTCCAAACGGCTCAATTGATCCATGGTTTCATGGGTGGGGTCTACGATATCAATGACTCGCTTATAGGTTCTGATTTCAAAATGTTCCCGGGATTTTTTATCTGCATGTGGAGAACGAAGTACACAAAATACTTTTCGGTGCGTCGGAAGTGGAATAGGCCCCACAACCTTACAACTGCTTTGGCGGGCCACATCTACCAGTTTTTCTGCAGATGCATCCAGTAGTCTGTGATCAAACGCCTTCAAACGAATCCGAATGCGCTGCTGTTTTTGTCTTGCTGTCTTTGCCATATTCCTACTTCCTACGTACCTTTAAGTATTTGTAACGTTCTTATGCAGTAATACTATCGATAATACCAGAACCAACGGTTCTGCCACCTTCACGAATGGCGAAACGCATACCGGCTTCCATTGCAACGGGTGTAATTAACTCAACATCCATCATAATGTTGTCACCAGGCATAACCATTTCAACACCATCCGGTAATGTAATCGTACCGGTTACGTCTGTTGTTCTAACGTAGAATTGTGGACGATAGCCTATAAAGAATGGCGTATGACGACCACCTTCTTCTTTCGTTAAAACGTAAACGTTGGCTTTAAATTTGGTATGCGGTTTGATGCTACCAGGAGCAGCCAATACTTGGCCTCTTTCAACAGTGCTTTTGTCAATACCTCTGAGAAGTGTACCAACGTTATCGCCTGCAAGACCTTGGTCTAACTGCTTACGGAACATTTCAACACCAGTAACGATTGTTTTACGGGTTTCACCCATACCAATAATTTCAACTTCATCACCAACTTTAATTTGTCCTCGTTCAATCCGGCCTGTTACAACAGTACCCCGGCCAGGGATGGTGAAGACGTCTTCAATTGGCATTAAGAATGGTTGATCAATGGGTCTTTCAGGAACTGGAATGTAGCTATCTACTGCATCCATCAATTCGTAAATTTTGGTAACCCATTCATTTTCACCCCGTTGGGTTTTGGGATTACCTTGCATGGTTTCCAATGCTTTTAAAGCAGATCCCCGAACAAACGGAATATTATCACCATCAAATTGATATTGGCTGAGCAATTCACGGGCTTCCATTTCAACCAAGTCCAAAAGCTCAGGATCATCAACCATATCGCATTTATTCATAAATACAACAATGTTTGGAACGCCCACCTGACGAGCAAGGAGGATGTGTTCACGGGTTTGAGGCATCGGACCATCAGCAGCTGAGATAACAAGAATGGCACCATCCATCTGAGCTGCACCAGTAATCATGTTTTTAACATAGTCAGCGTGACCAGGGCAGTCAACGTGTGCATAGTGACGGGCAGTTGTCTGATATTCCACGTGAGCTGTATTGATAGTGATTCCACGTTCTTTTTCTTCA
>JANWIO010000157.1 GCA_025449835.1 Vampirovibrionales bacterium | reverse complement strand
TTGAACTGATACTCCCAGCAGATTCTGTAATATTGCCGGAACCATTGGCACTAATATCAATGGTGTTCGTAGCGGTCACATTACCACCCAACGCCACATTCCCATTGCTGGCCGTGGTGTGAAGGGTTACATTACTCCCTGAAACCGTACTCGTTGCGGTAATCGTATTATTATCCAGCAACTGGAATAAGCTTCCTGCTCGAGAAGCGCCCAAAGAAACAGCTCCAGAGTTTTGGATATACACATTCCCGGGGCTTCCTGTATTTGCCGTGAGTGTGGAGGTATTGGCGATAATGTTATTCGCTGATGTTCCAATTTCACCGGTGCCGCTCGACAAAGTTAATGTTGTGGCACTGACACTCCCTGCTGAGGTTGAAATACTTCCTGAGCCATTGGCATTGATATTCACAGTGCTGCCTGTTACGTTTGAAGCGAGGGAGACACTGCCATTTGCAGTGGTTGTGATACTTACGGTTCCAGTGCCTGCATTCACCGTATTATTGATATTGACCGCATTTCCTTGAAGGGTGATATTTCCACCATTTGAGGTCAAACTGCCGGTAGGCTGAACATTTAAAGAGCCAATACCGTTGCCATCTGCATCTGCCAGAAGCGTGATTCCTGCGTTGTGGGTGGTGACTGCTGCATTAATATAAATATTGTTGTCTGCTTCCAGTTTTAGGCTAACCCCTGTCTTTCCTGTCGCTGTGTTGGTATCAAAGGCACTATTGACATCAATGTCATTTGCAGCTTGGAGCCAAATGCTTGAAAATCCGTTAAATGCACCACCTGATTGTGGGTTATAGGTTACACTTGAGCCAGAATCATTTGTAAAAGATTCGTTTGGAGCGCCAAGGGGAGAAGTGGGTGTATTTAAACCTGTATTATCAATGACGATATTGGTTGGATCAATTAAGATGGTTCCAGCTTGCCCCAGATTTGCTCCGCCTTTGGCTTGCCCATTAAAGTAAACCGTATTTTTGGCACTCACCTCAACAAAGCCGCCATTTCCAGATTGGGAACCACCACTGGCATCAATCAATGCATTCGAACGAAAGAAAGTATTTTGATCAGACCAGATTTTAACCGTGCCTGCATTGCTATTTTCCCCGGCACCCCTTACGGAAGTGATGCTGCCACTGGTTAATAACGTCCCTTCTGTAGATGTTAAATCGATTGTTCCACCGGTGCCCCCTTCTTGTCCTTCAGCAAGGATTTTTCCGTTTTGATCCACATAATCCCCTGAAAGGCTAACTGTTCCACCATCTGGAGAGGAAACCGATCCACTTGCATCAATTGTGCCAGCATTTCGCACTAATGCAGTGTTGTCTGTTGAAGACCCTACGACTTCAATTACACCATTATGCTCATCCAAACCTGTTGCTTGGATAATTCCTTCGTTATTAACAGCTCTGTTATAGATACCATTTGCCAGTTTTGCCTGAAGCTTGACCAATCCTCCAGGGGCACTTAATGTTCCTGTATTTGAAATGGCGTTATTCAAGTTGGCAACATTTTTTTGTAAAGATTTATCGACGGTAACATCAATTAAGATATTATTTCCAACCTCTAAAGAGACCTGTTCTCCAACAGCTAAATGAATTTGGCCCAAAGGTGCCTCAATCAATCCCTGGTTCGTAACCGCTGACCCCATTAATAGTGCATATCCGCCATTTCTGGTTTTAATGAGCCCTTGGTTAACAACAGAAGCGGCTGGCGCAGAAGTTTGATTAAAAACATATTGTCCATTGAGAAAATCATGATCAGAAATATTGAGAGTTGAAGCGATTAATGATCCCACATTCACTTGAGCGCTTGAGCCAAAAATGATTCCGCTGGGGTTTGCCAGAAAAACGTTTCCGTTGGAGTTGATTGCGCCTAAAATACTCGACGGATTTCCAGTGGCTACACGGTTTAAGATGGTTGCATTGGCTCCTGGTAGGTTAAAATTAACCGATTCTCCTTGAGCGACATTAAAGGTTTGGTAATTGGCAATTGAGCGATTGGCTTGCGTATTAACATTTAATACAGTGCCATTTTGTGAAAATTGGACGTTTCCGGAAACGGATTGATAACCCGTCGGTAAAGCTTCCACATTAGAGGACAAAACCAGAAAAACGGATGCGGAGACCGCAACAGACTTTGCTAATTTGAAAGGCTCCAATGAGGCCAATAAATCTTCAAGAGATGGGGGAGGAGGAAGATCCAACATTTCTAAACAAAGTACATCGGATAAATTTTGGAGCTCACTAGAGACAGAAAAGTTTTGCTTTAACCCGCCACCGATACAGCCAAAAAGCTCCGCCAAAGAGCGCAGCTCGTGCTTATAAAAGATTTGGATCTTATGCTTAAAGTAGCCGATAAAACGGCCCTTACAAAAGCAATCTTCAACAAGGGTTTTTAAGAACATCGGCTACGCCCGGCCCTCCTTCCCTTGTATCGAGAAGTAATGCTGGCGGTCATAAAAGACAAACAATTCACCCCAAAAGGATTTAGGGCTTGGATATAAATGTGTCTCTCAATTCCACTCTTGGTCAAAGACTCTAGCGCTCTCATACAATCTTCTCAACTCTGTGACAATGATATAGGCACTGTGGGCAACGAAATATATTTAGGAAATTAATGCAACACTTCTATTAAAAGTATATTTATTGAGGGCACCCTCACATAACCTCTAACAAAATGAGTTAAAGAGAGTTTGGGCGATATCCTGCAAACAAATAGAACTCAGTCTTTCAGGGGGTTGTATATCCATTATTGTGTATTTTTATATATACTTATAATATACACCATTTGATTGATTTTTTAATCATCTTCGAAAGACCCCGTTTAAGATGGGTCAACTTAAGAGGAGCTAAAGGCCATCGTTTCAAAAGCAGTCTCTGAAACGATAAGCTCAGTTTCCCCTTGAGCCACAAATAGCTATTCAAAGGCAATTTAAGAGATTGAGATTGGTTTAAAATACATTACTTTGAAGGCTAAAATGTAGCCGAGGTTTCAAGTCATAAGGTACGGCCCGAATCAAAGGAAAGCCTAAATCAATCCGTCCTACCATGAATCTTGTTATTTGGGCTCGAAGGCCAAAACCCGTACTCATCAAATACTCATCACCAGAAGAGCCGGCAGAAGGATCTTTGGTATATAAGGCACCACCTTCTAAAAAGGTAACAAGTTGAATTTGGTTTCTTAAAGCCTCATGCGATTGAAAAAGATGCCATGATGGCGGGAGTAAGAAAAAGGGCATTCGCCACTCACCACTTAAGAGAAAACCTGTATCTCCTGTCATTTGTCCTTCACGATAACCTCGGACAGTATAAGCACCCCCGAGTTGGAACTGCTCGGAAGAAACCAGCCGATCCGGTGAAAGTTGAACAAGGGCTCGAAGGACAGCGTAGGTGGAAAAAGGCATTTTTTCAACACGATTTAAAGTACCTAGATACCGAAAGAACTTTGTTCCGGCTCCTTGGCGGCTGGCTAAGCCACCAGAACCACTGGTACCCCCTAAGATACCTAAACCAAGCTCTACTTCATTACTCAAAGAGGTTTGGCCATGGCTGTCAAATTCGTTTAACGTAATGGATGGTCTTAGAACCCGTAACCGGTCATTTGAGTAATCAACCTTTAACACATTTGTATCAAGGGTTTTGATATCAAAAGCCAAATTTGTGGAGATTTGGTAACGATCGGTGTCTCGCCAAATCTTAGAAATAAAAGGGCTATAAACAGTGGCTCTTCCTTTTACATTTAAGTTAATAAAGCTTCCACCCAGTTTTAAACGGCTATGGGCAAAGTCCATCCCGACTTGGGTCCCATGACCAAGGGGAATTGCATAATGGTTTATCAAACCCGCTGAGCGGCTTGTAAAGCTGACGGAATCGAGTAATTGATCACCAAAGCCTAAAACATTGTTATCCCCCAACATAAATCCATAACGATTAACCCCGATCAAGCTCCTTCCGGTATTGTCAAAAAAGGGTTGCAAATGTATCGGAAAATGATCTGTCACTTTTAGATCGAGATCCGTCTGCCGTGGTTCTTCACCTGCTCTTAAAGAGGCTCGAACATTGATATCAGGATTGCTATTTAACTCTTTTAAGTCTTTAGACAGGATATGTACTTGAAAGGGCTGTCCTTTTTTCAATCCAATAAACTGCCGTATTGCACGGGGCCCAAAAAATCGACCTTTTTCAATTTGGATATTTCCGACAAGCCCTTCTGCTGCTTGAAAATAAAGGTCGTTATTTTTAAGCTGTTGCGGAGGCAAGTAAACCCGGCTGGTAATATACCCTTCTGCCCGATATAGTGCTGTTAATTTGTCTGCCAAATCTTGAAAATCTGAAAAACTATCTTTTCGATTTTCATATGGCGAGACAATTTTGTGGATCATTTTCGGATCCAAAAGCGTAACGCCCTTTACATCAATATGTTTAATCAGAACACGTCTTTCGGGGTTTTCGACGTTGTTACCACCATTCGGCGCTTTGGGTTCACCTTCAATTTCTGACTGCCCTGGCTTTTGATCAATATTGGGACGTAAGTATGAGGGAACTGTTTTTTGCTGAAGATCTTGTAAAACCTGGCCAGGGTTTAAACTAGGTGTCGTGGTTAAGCCTTGTGCGAAAACAGGAAGACCCACAGTTGATAACAATATAGGTACGGTAAAACTTACAATAAAGTGTCTTTTAAACATCCGTGACTGCCAACTCTTCCAAAAACAAAAAAAGGTAATTACATTCAATCTTAAGGAAATTCCATAAAATGGGCAACCATATCAATATTTATACCAAAATGAGATACACAAAAAATCAGCTCTTTTCTGGAGATTTTTCTCAGATGGCGATGAAACAAAACTTTAGAAGCTTTAAACGCCCACTTGCTCATAAGAGCCAGGTTGCGTTGTGCTGTTTGGTTTTTTGTAATCGGTCAGTCTTGTTAATATTTCTTCGTTGGTTGCCGGAATCCTTAACTTAGGGACATTTCCATTAGAAACAAAAGAAAGGGCATGCTTTACAGCTGTCCAAACCGAAATAGCTAACAGGAGAGGCGGCTCTCCCACGGCTTTGCTTTGTTTGATATTAATGGTGTTGTCCCCGTTTTCAATCCAATCCACATTAAAAATTTGAGGAAGATCTTGTATATTGGGAATTTTATAAGTGGTGGGAGAGTGGGAAAGGAGTTCTCCTGTCTCTGAATACCGTAAATCTTCTGTTGTTACCCATCCCATTCCCTGGATAAAGGCACCGGTTATTTGGCCTTTGTCGATTCCAGGGTTAATGGGTTTTCCAATATCCATGAGGATATCCACTTGCAAGACGGTTAAGTCGCCGGTAAAGCGATCAATAAGAACTTCTGAGACAGCACATCCTGTTGTGTAATATAAAAATGGATTTCCTTTACCCGTTGTCCAGTCGAAATTCACACCTGGAGTTGCATAAAACCCCCGTTCACCCAGGCTGATCCGTTTTTGGTAAGCTAGCCGAAGCAGTTGTTTGAAAGACAAGCTCTCTTGCGGAGACCGGTTATCGAAAATTTGGCCATTTTCAAAAACAATATGCTCTGGCGAGGCCTTTAAGTCCTTTTGGCGTTCCGCAAAGTATTCGCTGGCAAACTCAGCCAAGCGACTTCGAATCTTAGCACAAGCGTCAACAGCTGCCTTGCCATTGAGATCGGTTCCACTGGAAGCCGCTGTTGCAGACGTATTATTATTTTTTTCGGTTGAGGTTGGCATAACAATCACTGAATCAATATCAATGGACAAAGCATCGGCCACCAACTGGCGAATTTTGGTATTTACCCCTTGTCCCATCTCCGTTGCCCCGGTTGAAACTTGCACTGTTCCATCCAAATAGATGTTCACCAATGCATTGGCTTGATTCAGAAAGGTGGTATTAAACGAAATCCCAAATTTTACCGGTGTCATGGAGATGCCCTTTAAATGGGTTTTGGATTGTTGGTTGAATGCCTGAATTTGGCTGAGTCGGTTTTTATAGTGAGCTCTTTCCCCTAGGTCTTTAAATATTTGAGGCAAAAAGTTTTTTTGGACAATTTCGCCGTATGGGGTTTGGTTTCGTTCTTCGACACCGTAGCAGTTTAAGGTGCGAATGTCATACGCATCTTTCTGAAGAATAAACGCAATTTCCTCAATGATATTTTCCATTGTGGCAACCCCTTGAGGGCCTCCAAAGCCCCGAAATGCGGTGTTGGGTGGGAAATTTGTTTTACACACCCGCCCCGTAATCTCAACATTGGGGATAAAATAGGCATTTTCCGCATGGGCCATGGCCCGCCCCAATACTGATGGGGATAAATCTGCTGCGTATCCCCCGTCAGAATGGAAATCTACTTTTAAAGCGGTAATCAATCCTTCTTTAGTAAAGGCCACTTTATACTGATTTTGAAACGGATGCCGTTTCCCCGTGACTCGCATATCGTCATCTTTATTGAAAATGATGCGGGTAGGGCGTTTTGTTTTTAAGGCAACCAAGGATGCCATGGTTGCTGGGTGTGTTGCTTGGCACTCTTTACCACCAAAGGCGCCGCCCATCCGTTTGGTGACACAAACCACCTGATGTTGTCCCAACCCTAAAACATGGGCGATGACTTCTTGCACTTCAGAAGGGTTTTGGGTTGACGAATAAACTGTTAAGGTATCATATTCGCCAGGATAGACAATTGCCGCTTGGGATTCCAGATAAAAATGTTCTTGTCCCGCATTACAAAAGACACCTTCCCATAAATGTGCCGCTTCTTCGAAAGCTTTTTCAACGTTTCCGGTGGCGATTCTCTTGGGATCACCCAAAAACTGTTGATTTTCAATGGCATTATCAATGGTTAAAACGGGGGTAAGTTCTTCCATTTGAATTTTAATGCCTGCTTTCGCCTTTGCAATGGCTTTACGGTTTTCTCCGGCAATAATGACAATGGGCTGGCCCAGAAATTCACAAAGCTCCTCTGCTAAAAGGTATTCATCTTGGAGAATAGGGCCAAATAGATTTTTTCCGCCTAAGTCTTGATAAGTATAAAGCCCCACAATCCCCGGGATTTTTTGCGCTTCACTTAAATCCAGGGAGAGAATTTTTCCATGCGCCACAGGGCTCCCGAAGAAATCCGCAATCAGCTCATTTTTGGCAAACGGGATATCATCAATAAAAAGAGATTCACCGGTGACATGTCCCGTTGCAGAATCATGAGGAATATTTTTGCCGACAGTACTCGTCATACCGATACCGCCGTTTCTGCGTTGGTGATGTCGTAGTAATACTTCAGTAAGATATTTTCAGCCAACTGTAATCGAAAATCTTTTGAACCTCTAACATCTGAAATGGGTGTGATTTCCTGTTGAGCCACTTGCCCTGCCTGCTGAAATGTCTCCACTAAAAAGGGTTTCCCCTGTAAAAAAGATTCCGTTTTGGGTAAACGCATTATCACAGGGCCAACGCCGCCATAGGCTATTTTGATGGATTGAATGATTGTCCCGGTTTGGGTCATGTGAAAAGCAGCCGTAAAGCTTGAAATATCTAAGTGCTTGCGTTTTGAAACCTTGTACAACTTTAAAATGTCATGTTTTTTGCAAAGAGGGATGCGGATTTGGGTAATGAGCTCATCGGCTTCCATTGCAAACTGTTTATATCCCAGGTAAAACGCTGAAATGGGGAGATGTCTTACTCCTTTGGTGCTGGATAGCTCAATTTCAGCATTCATTACAAATAAAAAGGGTAACGTGTCGCCAATAGGGGAACCGTTGGCAATATTCCCCGCCAAAGTGCCGGCTTGTTTAATTTGAGGCGAGCCAAAAACAACCAAAATCTTATAGAGTTCAGGAATCAATTCACGCACAAAGGTTTCCAATTGAGCCAAACGAACCCGTGCCCCCACACAAAGCACTTCATTTTCAACAGAGAGATTGGATAAATCTGGTAGGAGTGAAAGCCCTAGGAGCACATCCGGATCGTAGCCTCGTTTATTGCGGAGGACATGAATATCTGTTCCGCCATTGACAATCACAGCCTGAGGATATTCTTTTTTTAATTTCAAAGCGTCTTCAAGTGTGACAGGATTTAAAAAGAGTTTCCCATCCCATTCAGCCCAAATAGGACGTGTTTGATAGTCTTCAAAATCACGAATCATGGCCTGATTGGGGTAAAGTTGATGGAGTTTTAACAGACCTTCTGTTTGAACAGCCATGCCCGAACGAATAATGGGATCATACCCTGTGCAACGACATAAATTTCCGGCTAAAGCATCCCGAATATCCTGAGGTGTTGCTGGTTTTTGTTGATCAAACATGGCACACATGGCAACGACAAAGCCCGGCGTACAAAAACCACATTGAGCGCCGTGGTTTTCCATCATTGCAAGCTGGATGGGGTTGAGTTGACCATTTTGTTTCAGTCCTTCAATGGTGATGATATGGGTACAATCCAGTTGGTACATGTACTGAATACAAGAATTAACCGGTGTATAAGAAATCTCGCCCTTTTCGAATCGGCCTAATAAAACCGTACAAGACCCACAGTCTCCTTCTTCGCAAACAATTTTTGTTCCCACGGCTTGATATTGATACCGCAGAAAATTGGAGAGCGAGTCAAACAGATCCTCTCCTGTAACTTGAACAGGGCGTCCATTGATGTAGAGAAAAATAAAATCTCGTTGAGAAATCAAGAATCCCCCTCCTCAACAAGGGTCTAAGCTATGCAGGCCATTATAAACCCCAAGTCTTGAAAATCCAAGTGTCTCTCTGAACACCCTCTCTTTATTTATGCCATAAAAAATCCGCAAGCATTGACGTGCCTGCGGATTAAAACAAGAATATATTACTTTTAAGTCAGTACAAGTTAATGACTGGCTGAAGCGTACTGTCTTTTCGTACCCGTTGTTTTTTTACGATATTTACGGGCATTTTCTCGATTTCGAAGTGCCTTTTCTTTTTTTTGATTATTTTTAGCCATTGGCTGAGCTCCTAATCGCGCTGGGTTTAGTAAAAAGATGAGCTATTTTGATAGCATTCCCGACAGTAAACCGGTTTTGAGCCATTTGGTTGAAAAGGAACTTGGGTTTGAACACCGCAGCTTGAGCAAACGGCATCGTAAAGCTGACGTGGGGCACGGTCATAGCCTCCACCACCACCACCGCTTCGTTTACCGCCATAACCACCACCACGGCTTTGTTTTGCATAATCCCGACAGGGTTTGCATTTCCGAGGATCTTGAAATCCTTTGGATTCGTAAAATTCCTGTTCTTCAGCTGTAAAGGTGAATTCTGTACCACAGGCAGTACAAGTAATTTGTCGATCAGTAGCCATTGCCATTAGGGCCTCCTTGTTTCGTTTATCATGTTGAGTTTTTAGTCGAGGCCCGTTAAAAAGAAAACAACAAACCTATACTGAAAAATCTCTTTCTTCATTATCGTAGACAATGCCCCCTTTTACAAGGTTTTTATCGAAATTTAATGCTTTTGGGTAAGTCCGCTAATAACCCCTTGTAGAAAGGGTTTCATAGAGGTCCATTTTTCACTGCCAGAACTCAATTATTATTAAAAAATTAACCGGGCAAATTCCCAAAATAGATCAAGTGCCCAACATCAAAAAAAGAATTGACTCTTGTCTTTCACAAGCAAGTTTAAGACAATAAAACCCTAGCCTGAGGGGTGGTCTTGATTTGAAAATTACCTATCAACAAAACCGCTCCATCCACTTTAGGGGCAGATTTATCTTATCCAAGGGATGCCATGGTGACCATTCAATCTGAAAGACCTGAAAACCTAGCCAAGCTCGAAGCACATATTCGACGAGACTTGGACATTTTAGATTATCCCAAACACCAATGGGTTCACTCTCGTAAAACCTCTGATGGGAAAAATATATTGGATGTTCTGGTGATTGGTGGAGGTCAAGGGGGTTTGGCTGTTGCTTTTGGCCTTATGCAAGAAAAAGTTCGTAACATCCTTGTGATTGATAAAAATGTTGAGCAGCATGAAGGGCCATGGCGTACCTTTGCCAGGATGCATACGTTAAGAACGCCCAAATATTTAACCGGCCCTGATCATGGGATTCCCAATCTGACAATTCAATCATGGTATGAGGCGCAATATGGCCAACAGGCTTGGCAGGATTTGCACTTGATTCCCAAAGAAACATGGGCCGACTATTTACACTGGTACCGAACCTTCTTAGGCATTCCCGTACAGAACCAAGCCGAAGCTGGGGCCATCCAATGGTCTGCCGCTGAAAACTGTTTTATCATCCCCACCAGTTCTCCTGCAGGCAACGGCCAGCTGTTTGCTCGAAAAGTTGTTTTGGCCACGGGAATTGACGGTTCCGGGGAATGGGAAATCCCCGTGTTTATAAAAGAAAAATTATCCCCCCAACGATACGCCCATACGCGAAATGATATTGACTTTTCTGCATTAAAAGGTAAGCGCATTGGGATTTTGGGTGCAGGTGCCTCCGCCTTTGATAACGCATCCGTTGCGTTAGAAGCTGGCGCATCTGAAGTTCACCTGTTTTTCCGGCGTGAGAAACTTCCCAATGTGAACCCCTACCGATGGGCCGAATTTGTAGGGTTTTTAAATCACCATGGGGATTTGCCCGATGCAGATCGATGGCGGTTTATTCTTCAAATTTTGCGTATGGGGCAATTACCGCCTACCGATACCTTTGAGCGGGCGTGGGCTTTTCCAAATTTTCATCTCCAAGGTGGGAGCATTTGGCAAAGTGTAGCTGAAAAAGGGGACTGTATTCAGGTGACCACGCCAAAAGGAACGTTTGAGTTTGACTTTATTATTATTGGCACTGGATTTGTCACGGATCTTTCACGGCGACCTGAATTGACCAATCTATACCCAGATATTGCCCTGTGGTCTCATCGGTATACCCCACCGGACGCTGAAAAAAATGCAGACTTATCACGGCATCCCTACTTAGGACCCGCCTTTGAATTTCAGGAAAAGACCCCGGGCTCAGCACCCTATCTCAATGCGATTTTCAATTATACGTTTGGATGTCTGCTAAGCCTTGGCTTTGGAGGCGCCAGTATTTCTGGTATGAAATATAGCCTTCCGAAAATCGTCCAAGGCATTACACGCCAACTCTATTGTGATGACAAAGAGATTTACTTTAAGAACCTACTTGCGTTTGATTTAAAGGAATTTGAACGGTGAGCTCAACGCAATCCAGTTTGATACTGCGAAGCAAGCATGTCGTTACCCCAAGCGGTATTTTTGAGCGAGCTATTTGGATTCAGGGAGAACAGATTCTAAAGGTTATTCCGCCGGAAGAAATTCCGCAGGGAATGCCGGTTGAAGATTATGGAGAATTGGTGATTATGCCCGGCTTGGTGGATAGCCATGTGCATATTAATGAACCAGGCCGAACGGATTGGGAAGGGTTTGAAACCGCCACAAGGGCTGCTGCGGCAGGGGGTATCACCACCTTAATTGATATGCCTTTAAACTGTATTCCAGTCACAACCACCGTAAAAGCCCTTGAAGCCAAAATAAAAGCCGCTCAAAATCAGCTTTGGGTTGATTGTGGCTTCTATGGTGGATTGATTCCCAATAATCTTCAAGATCTTGCCCCCCTGATTGAAGCCGGGGTGATGGGGTTTAAAACGTTTTTAATTCATTCGGGTATTGATGACTTTCCCAATGTCACCCGACGAGACTTAGAGGCAGCCATGCCCATTATTGCCCAAGGGAAGGTTCCCCTTTTGGTGCATGCCGAGCTGGATTGCCATGCTGGTAACGTTGCTTATCAGGGAAATCCAAAGCAGTACGAAACATTCCTCAGTTCTCGGCCCAGGGCTTGGGAGATGGATGCCATTCAATTGATGATTGAGCTCTGTGAAACGTATCACTGTCCCGTTCATATTGTCCATTTGTCCTGTGCGGATGCACTCCCGTTATTACAAGATGCCCGTAAAAAAGGCCTTCCCCTTTCGGTTGAGACCTGCCCGCATTACCTTGGGTTCTCCTCTGAAGCGATTGCTGAAGGAGACACCCGATACAAATGCGCTCCGCCGATTCGAGAAAAAGAAAACCAGGATCGGTTATGGCAGGGGCTTGGAGACGGGACCATCGATTTTATTGTGTCCGATCATTCCCCGTGTACTCCTGAGCTAAAACTGCTTGAGCAAGGTGATTTTATGGCATCATGGGGCGGGATTTCATCCCTTCAGTTTGGGCTGTCCATGGTATGGACACAGGCCCGCCAAAGAGGCTATACATTGAGTGATATGGCGCAATGGATGTGTGCCAGGCCAGCCCAATTTTCGGGTTTAGGCAGGCAAAAAGGTGCTATTTTGCCTGGATGTGATGCGGATCTCGTGATTTGGGATCCCAACGAAACATTTACCGTTACGCCTGAGAAAATCCAGCATCGGCATAAAGTTTCGCCCTATACGGGGCTAACACTTCAGGGCGTTGTTCACCATACGTTTTTACGGGGGCACAAAATATTTTCCCAAGGTCAATTTTTATCCCCCCACATGGGAAAACCCTTATTTAGACAGGTTCATGCCTTGCAAGGAGGATGCTCATGACAGTTTCTGAAAATACCCAAACCGCGACGTTTACCGGGCTCATTGATTTGGCGTCAGAACGGCTTGGTGGTCAGGCACTCCTTGCCTCAGATGAGTTTTTTGCGCCCAAAGAAAATTTGTTAAAACCTGGGCGAGGCGTTTTTATTTCCGACAAATACACTGAAAACGGAAAATGGATGGATGGCTGGGAAAGTCGACGAAAACGGACGCCTGGTCATGATTGGTGCATCATCAAACTGGGTCTATCAGGCATCATTAAAGGCGTTGATATTGATACGAATCATTTCCTGGGGAATCATCCGCCTTATGCGTCGATAGAAGCTTGTTGCGTTGATGGGGAGCCCAATCCCAAAACCCTTTCCTCAGGTAGCATGATATGGACTGAAATCCTCGGGAAGTCGGCTTTAAGGCCCGGCTCTCAAAATTTATTTTCAGTTACGCATCCCAATCGATGGACACACCTGCGCTTAAATATCTATCCGGATGGCGGTGTGGCTCGATTAAAAGTTTATGGCGATGTGATACCGGACTGGAATACGATTCAGCCTGGTAAATTATTTGATTTAGCAGCTGTAGAGCACGGGGGCAAAGTGGTGGCATGCAGCGACATGTTTTTTGGGGCTAAAGAAAACTTGATTATGCCAGGCAGAGCCTTAAATATGGGGGATGGCTGGGAGACTAAACGTCGCAGAGGCCCTGGCCATGACTGGGCAGTTATTAGGCTGGGCACCCCAGGGACACTTCAAAAGCTTGAGGTGGATACGAATCACTTTAAAGGGAATTATCCCGACCGATGCAAGATTGAAGGCTGCTATAGTCCACAATCCGAAATTGATGCTTTGACCGTCGATGAGGCGCCTTGGCAAGAGCTTCTCCCAGAAACCAAACTTCAAGCGGATAACCGACATTTCTTTGAATCAGAGCTCAAGCAGATTGGTACGATTACCCATGTTCGGCTGAATATTTATCCGGATGGTGGGGTGAGCCGACTTCGTTTGTTTGGAATACCTGTTTTTAGTAAAACGTCTGTAGGAAACGAAGGCTGATGACAATTCTCATGACGAACCTGGAACAGTTGAATGCAATGAGCTCTGAATCTTTTCGGGTGGCTTTAACCCAATGCTGTGGGGCACACCGGTGGGTCGATGAAATGGTCAAGTGTCGGCCATTTGAGAGTACAGAAGCATTATTCAAGGCAGCTGAAGAAATTTGGTTTCGTCTTTCCCCTGAGGATTGGCTGGAAGCCTTTACCCATCATCCTAAAATTGGAGATATCAACAGCCTTCGTGCCAAATTTCAAAACACGCGGCACCTTGCAGAAAACGAGCAGTCCGGGGTTCAAACCGCCACGGAAGAAACCTTGAATGCGTTGGCCAATGGTAATGTGCTTTATGAAAAGAAGTTTGGCTATATTTTTATTGTGTGTGCCACGGGAAAAAGTGCCGCAGAAATGCTTGCCATTCTGGAAAGTCGTTTGGACAATCCGCCTGATGTGGAGCTGAACATTGCCGCACAGGAACAAAATAAAATCACACGCCTGCGATTGGAGAAACTTTGATGACCAGCCCCATTACAACGCATGTGCTGGATACAGCCCAGGGAAAGCCTGCAAAAGAAATTACGGCTGTTTTGGCGTTTCAAGGGCAAAACAATGCCTGGCAGGAACTGGGTTCCGGAAAAACTAATCAAGATGGTCGGATTACAGATTTATTATCGGATGTCCATTCTTTGCAAAAGGGATTGTATAAAATAACGTTTGAAACAGCGGATTATTTTCGGGACTGTGGGAAGAAAGGATTTTATCCTTCGGTGCAAATCCTATTTGAAATTGAGGATCCGAATCAGCATTATCATATCCCACTGTTGTTAAGCCCGTTTGGATACACCACCTATCGTGGAAGCTAAAATTAAGTGTTAAATAAGGAGGCCTGTTGATGAAAACGATACTTGGGGAAGATAGTCAAGATATACTCCATGAACTTGGCCAAGCCAATGCACAATTTACTCAGATTTATCCTGGAGAATCCAGTGTCCGCCAACCTGTACATACTGTCTATGGGGGTGCTCACTTATTTAAATCAGACACTATCCCTAAATTGGGGGCCTTGGCTTTAAAATCCCTGGAGGAATATGCACCAGATTTTGTGACCTTTGCTCATGCATTACAATTACCAGGTCATGAGACACTTCCAACTGCACCCGATCAAATTGCAGCCCTGGAAAAACAACTCTTGTCTAATGCCAAAAGTATTCGTCGTGAAAAACACTCTGTTTGGTTGGCCCATACGGTTTATTCCCGTGTGGTTGAGAAACTTAAACGAGAAGCAGTTGAAGATTTTCGCATTGATTTTGAAGATGGCTTTGGCAATCGCCCCAATGAAGAAGAAGATCAAACGGCTGAAAGTGCTGCCTTGGCCCTGGCAAAAGGCATGGGTGAGAAAACCATCTCCCCTTACATTGGTATCCGAATTAAACCCTTTACCGAAGAGCTGAAAGCTCGTAGTATTCGCACGTTAGATATCTTTGTTTCAACCCTGGCTGGAGCCACCAAGGGAAAACTCCCAGCGCATTTTGTGGTGACCTTACCCAAAGTGACGATTCCAGAGCAAGTAACAGCATTGGTGAAACTGTTTGAACGATTGGAAGCGAAAACAGGGCTTCCGCAGGGCTCTTTAAAATTAGAAATTATGATTGAAACGACCCAATCCATTATCAATCATCGTGGAGAAGCAACGATTCCTGCCTTGGTGTCTGCTGCAAAAGGCAGATGTGTGGCGGCTCACTTTGGAACCTATGATTACACAGCATCTTGCAATATTACGGCGGCTTACCAAACAATGGATCACCCTTCATGTGATTTTGCCCGCCATGTGATGAAGATTACCCTTGCGGGAACCGGTATCTGGCTTTCTGATGGTGCCACCAATTTGATGCCAGTCGGTCCTCATCGAGCCAGTGCTGAACATGGTCATTTGACGGGGAGCCAACTCCAAGAAAACAAAGAAGCCGTTTATGCTGCGTGGAAATTGGACTATGAACACATTCAACATTCTCTGAAACATGGGTTTTATCAAGGATGGGATCTCCACCCAGCCCAATTTCCGGTTCGTTATGCTGCGTGCTACCTGTTTTTTCTGGAAGGACTTGATGCAGCTTCAGAGCGGTTAACCAACTTTATTGAAAAAGCAGCTCAGGCAACATTAGTGGGCAATGTTTTTGATGACGCTGCCACGGGCCAAGGACTTTTAAACTATTTCCTTCGGGCCATGAATTGTGGTGCCATTACCGAGGAAGAGGTTTTAGCAACTGGACTGAGCCTTGAGGAAGTGCGAGGCCGATCTTTTGCAAAAATTTTAGAGTCCCGTCGTCAATTGCAGCTGGCTTAACAGCACCCTGAGGCAATCTTCTCGGTAGGTTGCGACGAATAATGAGCCATCCATTGGGTCAATTCATTTAAATACTTTTGTTTTTCAGTGGTGTTGAGAAAACTGCCTTCAAAAGCATTTTTCATGAGGGTATAAATATCAGTTTTGCTCAGATTCAGGGCTTTTTGGGTTTCTTGAATATTTTCTGTCATATACCCCCCAAAGTAAGCCGGATCATCTGAGTTTATCGTGACTTTCAAGCCCAGCTTTAAGAGTTGTTTGAGGTTATGCTCTGCCAAGGAGTGAAAAACCCTCAATTCAACATTGGATAAAGGACAAACGGTGAGGGGAATTTCATTCTTTACAAGGCGCTTTGTCAGTTCAGAATCTTCAATACACCGCACCCCATGATCGATTCGGGCAACTTTGAGCAAGTCTAAAGCCTGCCAAATATAGTCAGGAGGTCCCTCCTCTCCGGCATGAGCAACAGTTAGAAACCCTTCGGCACGAGCCCGGTGGAAGACCGCATCAAATTTGTGCGGTGGATGATTCTGTTCGGAAGAGTCGAGACCTACGGCAACAATCCAGTTTCGATAAGGCAGGGCTGCTTCCAGGGTTTCCATGGCCGAAGTATCGCTTAGGTGGCGTAAAAAACAGAGAATCAGCTTTGAAGAAACTCCTAGCTCTTTTTGCCCCCTTTCAAGGGCTTTATGAATGCCACAAATAACCGTTTCAAAGGGAATTCCGCGATCGGTATGGGTCTGAGGATCAAAGAAAATCTCAACATGGCGGACGTTTTGTTGCGCAACTCCTTTGAGGTAGGCCCAGGTTAAATCGAAAAAATCCCGTTCATAGCACAGAACCTTTGCCCCTGCATAATAAATGTCTAAGAATGATTGCAAATTCTCAAACTGATAGGCTTCTCGAACCGCTTCCACGCTTTTAAAGGGTAAAGAAATTCGATTGCGTTCTGCAATTTCAAACATCAGTTCGGGTTCCAAGGTACCTTCAATATGAAGATGAAGCTCAGCCTTGGGAATACCCGCTATAAATTCATCCATCGGATTCATAATATTGCCTCACACGCCCAATACCGTTTTAGGCTCAATCTTATATTGAACCATTTTATCAAAAAACAATAACAAGCTTATTTATGCTGATGCAAACAAATGTCGGGAAGTAAATCAGCTAATTTTGGGATAGCCCCATCTGAGCCAGCCGAGAATACTTTGGTATGGGGTAGACGGTCTGCTGATTTGTTTTATCGTTCCCAATGGCAGTTTTTTCAAGAGCATTGACCCGATTATCCAAGGCATCCAGACGAGAAACCATTTCTGAAAGATCATTGGTATTGGTATCCACTTGAGGCTCAATGACATCAAGACGCTGTTTTAAGGGGTTTTCAACTTTGGCTTGGGCTCTTTTGCGAAAAGGATATGCCAAGGCTTTCCCAGCGCCATGAAGTATTTTAAGGCCGTAATCCATACAAAGTGTAATGAGTATAGTCGTGACCACTGTTGTGGGTAGAAATTTCCCTAAACCAAAGCGTTTTAATCCTTGGGAGACACCTTTTTCAACCAAGGGCTCAAGAACTTGAGAAATGGGTTGTCGCATGTGTGTTATTTCCCCCTCTGCATAAAAGTTATCTACTCTTCTAACACGTCTCAAGGTTATTTTGTGCTGATTTTGACGAGATGGCTGTTACAAAATGAAACAATTTGGAGGCTGTGGGCTAAAAATCAGTGAAGGATTAGCGCATTGGCGCAAAGGGATTTTGGTTTTTTGTTTGGTTGGCTTGCCATTCTGTCCATTTAATGGCGGCATACGGTTCTACAAACCCCAGCATTGCCAGGGTTGCTGCTAAGCTGGCAGCCCCAATCATAATAAATTTACCCAAGGTATTTCGTTTCAGGGCTTGGGGTAAAAGCCGCTCAATTTCAACTCGACGTTTTAGAATTTGTTGTGTCCCCACCTGTTTCAGTAGATTTTTATCCCATCGTTGTGCAAAGAACTTTTTAATGCGTGGGGTTGCCAAAATCCAGATACTCCAACCCAAGAACGAATCGACCATCCGTTCCCGAAACTCGATGTCGCTACGGCAAGTGCTTAACCGTGAAAAGATTAAAAAGGCAAAGCAAGAAGCCATTTGTTGTTGTGTTGTAAAGGGAAAGCCTTTTCCAAATTGCAACATGGAAGTTAAGCGTTTGATAAACCCTTTTTTAAAGGGGCTATTAAATGCTGCTTTAAAACCACACCCATTGGAAAGCTTTACCGTATCAAACAATCCAAACGCAAAGGGAAGTGGTACCAAAGACGTCAAAATAGGCAGTACGCTGCCGGTTTTAAAGCAATTGGTTAAATAGGGGAACCACTCCTCATACCAAGGCTTTTTATTAGAATTTCCGCTTGTTCTAACCACTTTACGAAGACCAATTTCGCCGGGGTAACTCTCAATACCATCGACTTTTCGGGTAATCATTCGGTTGATATAGGGCATGGCCATGGTCATTGTCATGGCCAACCCTAAACTCAAAGGCAATCGCCATTTGTTTACTTTAAGCGTTGCTTTTAATGCTTGTTGTGCCCGTTGTGGCCAGGATTTGTTTTGAAGTGATTTCTGCTCCAAGAAACGTAAAAACCGAGACGTGTCTTCCACCAAGGTATCGAGTTGGAAAACCTGTTTTTTGAGAGCAACATCCAAGGTTCTTTTTTTGGGATTCATTGCTTTGGCAATAGCGACGGCAGCATTTTCATAGCCCTTGCTGGAATTTGATCTCACCCCCATTGTTAACAGATTGGCGACGGCTGTTGGATTATGGGGTGCAATTTGTTTTGCCAAGTTTTGGATGAACAGTTGTGGCGAGTTTGCGCTTGGCGTTACCAACGACTGGAAAAGTTCAAGGGTTTCCATTGAAGCAAATTGATTGGCAAAGTTTTTGGAGCCTTTGGGGAAGCGATTGGCCAATGACGCTAACCCGTATGCAATGACACCACCAGAGAAGTTGTCGGTAAAAATGGAGCCCACTTCTCGAATAAACCGTTCCCGAGCAGCAGGGAAGTTTAAGCGTCGTTGATCGGTGGTGGATTTTTCAAAGAAGAATTGTCGAAAGAGATCCAGAACAGTTCGAAAGATACCAAACCCCAATAAATCCTCAAAAAGCATCTCCCGAGTCCGATTTTCTTGAATAAAGGATAAAACCGTATCGGTTCCCGAAACAACCCAAGGTGTCATACCTCTTCCGCTAAATTTAACGGAGGATGGTGAGCGTTCAATTTGTTGTGGTTGAGCCGATTGAATGGGTTGCATCAATAAATTCCAACAAAATTATGCCAAACAGAAAGCCACTGCTTTTTGGGAGATGACAGTGGCTTTCTGTTTGAACTTACTTATGCGTATAAAACACTCAAAAGGCCGTCATCCCCATCATATGGTGATGGTGATGATAATGTTGTTGACTTCCAAAAAGAATGTTTTTCATATACGGATTAAAACGGCTCAAGCAAAAAGTTGCTAATTTTCTGACAAAATGTAACACAATCTTAAAAACTTGTTTTCCTTCTGTCAACAAAAAGTTTTTCTTGAATTCCTTTTTAAGTTGGTTTTTGAAATCAGGTGCCTTGATTTGTTTAAATTCAGTTCTCCAACACAAAGTCACAGATAACCTACCTGGACAATGGATTGCTCAAAAAATCTGATTAAAAATGGAGCATGGCAAATGGCAACACGGGTGCACTTGATTAGGAGGACACATGTTTAACAGCAAACGGGAATTTCATTCAAAAGGGTCTTCTGCATTGTGGGAAGATAAAAAATCAGGACCTAAACGGGAAAAATTGCCTCGGCAAACCCATAAAGAACAACAACAGCTTCGCACCTTAGCCCAAATTTATGGACGTAGTCCTTTACCACTTGAAGACAACGACGAGCTGCCAGGGGTCGAAGATTTCTGGGCGTAAATAAAAAAAACACCTAAGTCCTATGTCAGCATACATGCAATGGAGGTTGTGGGACACCGATTTCATGTAGCTTAATGAATAAAGAAGTGCTTCATCGTGTTTCTTTATTTTTCTGAATTCAAAACACGCCCTGATAAAACTATTGCTGAGTCCAAGGAGTCACATAGCCTGGGTCATGAGCGCTTGGTGCAATGGCATCAGCCGTTTCTGCTTTATAAATGTCTGATGTTGTTAGGCGTCCCGTGTCAAAGTTCACCACAAAGTCAACAGGTGGTGTTGATCCGGTACCGTCCGGATCATAGCGAAAAGTAAAATAGGTTGTAGAGGAGGCGGTTGGTGTCCAGGGATTTGCCATTAAAACACTCCCATCCGAGAAGTTATAACATGGCGATGTTGGTGAGCAAGCCGGTCCAGATGTTATTGCTGTTCCTGAGGTGAATTTATTGGTGTACTTGGTGTCATCTGCAATGGCTAAGGCATCGCTGGGAGTGATCCCTGGGTTATTTTTTTCATATAGTGCCGTTGCTGACATGATGCTGCTCGCCATATTTTTTGTTCGTGCCAATGACGTAGAAGTACCGGTTAAGTAAAGAACACTGGGAAGTACCAACGCTGAAATGACGCCAATGGATGCCACTGCAATCATGGCTTCCATCATGGTGAATCCTGGCTGGGAGGCTTTCGAGAAAACCATAAAACACAACCCTACTCTTTGATGATGAAAAAGGTATCGACCCTTTTCGACAAAAATTTAAAATTGTACCGAAAGCTTAAGAAAACCTTAAATTCACCCTCTTGGCTGTTACATTTATTTAAACTTCGACACAGCTCTTTTAAAAATCGTTTTTATATAAATACAAAACATCACTTTCTTCTCCTAACTCTCAATTCCTATCGACTCTCTGCTTTTCTCGTAGAGAGTTTTTCTTTTTTGAGAAAGAGTGTGAAAGAATACATCTATTTTTTAGCACAGACGTATTGAAATAAGTGTTATTTTTCTGAGAGCTGAGAGGAAAGGCTAAAAGATTTGCGAGTCTTTTCCACCCCCATCAATTAAGCCGGGAGGTTCTGTTTCCCCACCAGCCCCAACAGGGATGCTTAAGGGCTTTGCTTCTTCCCATAAAGCCCGTAAGTCACGTGGTAGTTGGGCAGAAACGTCTGCTGCTTCCCCTTCAGTAATTTGGCTTTGTAAAGCATAAAACACAGCTTTTGTAATTTTTTCGCCGGTTGCCATCAGATCTTGCTTGCGAGCATTAACCTGGTTAATAAACTCTGTTCGATTAAATTTATTGTGGGGTTCAAACTTCGCCAAAAGGCGGTTATACCAAATATCGCCGCCTTCCCAGATATGAGCGAGTTCTTCCGGGAGCTGAGAACGTACATCCTCTGCCTCTGCTTTTGTAATTCGGTGGTGAAGTAAATCAAACACCACGAGGGTTGCAATTTTGGATTCCTCAAGATTATTGAGTCCCGCTTCTTCTTTGACAATTTGTAAAAATTTCCGAGGTCGCATTCACCATTTCCTCCATTTACTAACCGTTTAAGATAACATACCTGCCATGCCCCCAGATGCAACTGGCATTTCGTAGGCTTTCCATTGTTCAATGCCCCCTTCCAGTTCACGTGCAAAATAACCATGTTTTGCCAATGTGAGCCCTGCGTGGGCAGCGAGATGACATACCAGTGTCCAGCAATACACAATAATCTCTTTATCCTTGGGAATTTCCCCCAGGCGTTTTTCAAGCTCAGCTTCCGGGATATTGATGGCTCCGGGGACATGTTCTTTTTGATACCCTTCTGGATTGCGGACATCAATCAAAACGAATTGATTTTTCTGTTTGGGATCTTCCATTAACTCTTTCATTTCAACTGGCCCCAACGTAATTTTTAATTTTTCTTCAAAATGTTTTTCAGATAGCCGAATATCTTCACTGGTAAACATTTTTCAAAGCTCCCTTCTGATGAAGTCCCTTGCGTGTCATTATTCTCTTTGTGACTAGTATAAAACCAACCTTATTGAAAGTTTCTTCCCCACATTGGCAAGTCTTTTGGTATAAACAGTAGATTTTTGTAAATAGATACAGAATAATACCAGTGACTCTCCCCAACTGGAGTAAGTCACTTGACTACAAAATTGCGTTCATACCCCAAAAATGCTTTCTCTCTCAATAAAACCAGCCTCACCCCGAAAGATTCATTTCGTTCTCGGGGGTTTTCTTTTCTAAAAGAAGCTGGAACCAATCGGAGAAAACTGAATTTCCGCTATATGTGGCGAACTTATCAAGACTGTAAAAGGCTCCTCTTTAGTACATTCGTAAAATACTGCCCAACCTTAGCCCCTTCTCCTCTTCCCACTCAAAATCGGTATTATTATGCCCCTCCCGTTAAAAACCCCGATGACTTTTCGTTTATCCTGGTGGGGGATACAGGAATGAACTCCCCTGGACAATACCTGGTAACCAGCGCCATCGCATTAGCCTCTCAATACCCAAGTGCATTCTGCTTGGTTTTAGGGGATGTCATGTATCCAGCGGGTGGCGAAGAGAGCTATCAATACGGATTACTCGAAGCATTTCAATATTACCCGCATCCGGTTCTTGCCATTCCAGGAAACCATGACTGGTACGATAATCTCAAAGCCTATCAAAAATTCTTTATCCGTGATGACACCAATTTATCCCCCACTTTCAGAAAGCGTTACCCATGGAAATCGCCTAAAATCCCAAATTGGTATTACTATATGGATTTTGGAAATAGCCTCAGAATCATTTGCCTGGATACCGGTATCACTGGGGAGCTGAAGCAACATCGAAAATCTCAATTGAATTGGTTAGACCATTTACTGGAGACTGCTGAAAACAGAAAAGTGCTGCTCATGATGCACCACCCTCCGTATGCATTAAGGCCCCGAGGTCATGAAAAAAAACTGCGGGCGATTTTGGAACCCAGGCTCAAAAAAGCCAATATTGTGGCTGTTTTTTCAGGACATGACCATAATTACCAGCGACATACCATTGCAGGATGTCAATTTGTTGTTCAGGGCGCTGGAGGGGCCTCACTCCATAAACTTCCCGCCCTGCGACAAATAGCATTACGCAATGGGGAAACGGTGAATTTAACGGCTAAAAACGGTTGTGATCACCTTTATTCTTTTACACATTGCCGCTGGCATGAGAATCAACTAACTTGCACAACGCTTTCGGCCCATGAAGTTCCAGGCGGGGTGCTGGACCGGTTTGTTCTGTAACACTATTTCATCGGGTGCCAGAATAGGAAGCTTGGCCGGTAGTACTGTCATGTGAATTGTTTTGTAAAACGTATAAATATCACCGTCCACATCAACATCCGTGGGGCGACGAAGCCGGATTTGAATGTTTTTGAGTTGATGAGAAGTTACTTCTGCCAGGACGGTATGATCTTGACGCATGAATGCGTTCAACAGTAGTTTTGGGCTGTTCCAAAAGCCAAGGGGTTTTACATAGTAAAGATCCAGGCATTCATTTTTCAGATCGGCTGTTGGCGTAATAGCATGTCCGCCACCATGAAATTTTGCATTACCAACCACAAGGTGGGGCGTTTTCAAAAAATATTCTTGCTGATCATTCATGCGAATTTTAAGCTCGTAGAGCGGTTTTGGACGTAACAGATAAAATAAAGCCCCCACACAAAAAGCACCACGTCCCAGAATTAATTTTAGAAAACGGCTTGCCTTTTTGGTGACTTCAGGACCAAATCCAATGCTTACAGCACAACAAAAACAGATGCGATGATTTAAAACCCCCAGATCTACGGTGTGTATCCGTCCTTGAGACAAGAGGTGAAAGGCATCTCTAATGTTAAGGGGTATTTTGAGAGAACGGGCCAGATCGTTACCCGTACCGGTCGGAATAATGCCAAAGGTAAACCGATGAAGATGATGGTACCCAATGGCATTTAAAGTGGCATGAATGGTTCCATCTCCCCCAATAATCAGAATAAAGTGATGTTGAGTATCGTGTTGGGCGAATCGCTTCAAATCCTGCACCGTAACCCACTCATACAATAAATTTTGTTCCTGAATACACGCTGCAATGGTTTCTTGGGTTAACCCTCGAAGATTCCCTGCATTGGGATTAAAAACCACTTTAATGGTTTGTAAATGCACCATATTAGAAGACATACTCCCTCCTCCCCTTATCATAATTTGTAGGCACTGGAAATTGGATTCCCCATTTAGGCAGATGCTCTCGATATTCTCCTTTGCTATTTTGAATTTATCAGTATATCCTCAGCCCTCCAGGGGCTTTGACGTTTACAACCTTACCACTCCTTTGTGGCCATGCCTGTGGTAAAGTACATGGATGTGCCGTTGATTTGTAGCGGCTTGCAACCCATTTTTATTAATGGTATAAATTGTTATCCAAGTTATCTGATCTATAAACAATCCTAAAGATGAAGGAGTGTCCTCGGTGCCCAATATAAAATCTGCCAAAAAACGAGTTGATATTGCCGAAAGAAACCGTCTGCGTAATCAAGCTTTTAAATCTGCAATCCGAACCTCGATTAAACGTGTGTTGGAAAGTGCTCAACAAAAAGAGGACAAAAATGAGCTACAAGCTCGTTTATCCAAAGCTTTTAGTTTAATTGATAAAGCGATTCTCAAAGGGATTTTACATAAAAACACAGGTGCTCGTTATAAAGCCAGAGTTGCCAAGGCCGTTAATAAAAGTAACGTTGCCTAAAAACCGATTTGTTTTTTAAAGAGATATTCCCTGGACAGTTCCCTGGGTAAGTGGGTATCGCATGGATAGCTATTGAGGGTTTTTAGACATTTCAAATGTGGTGTAGTTCACTAACGTTACCACTTTATCCACCATTTGCTTTAAAATTTTCGCTTGAAAACTGGCAACAGAGTCAGTTGACCATCCTGTCCATTGATCAGCTTGTTCAGCGAGGACTCTGGAATCATCTTGAATGTTGTCTAACACCGATTTTTCCAGTTGAAGATCACCTTGTTGCTTAGAATTAGAAAGCGATTGCATTTTATTTCCAAGGGTATCCAATGATGCTTCAATCTGTTGGAGACTTTGAACACCGGGTTTGGGTTGATCGGAGCTCAGTAAGCTCTGAATTATTTTTTTCGTTTCGGAGATCACTTGCACACTGGAATATAATGGGTCTTGGTGTGGTGGAATTGTTTTCCGGTTTTTATAAGGACCCGCATCCAGCAGAAGTTGATTTTCTGGACCAAATTGATTATAGGCAAACAATGTCGTCCCCATCACACCTGTTTTGCGGCAAACTTCCAATGTTTCCAAAAGTTCGATGGGGTTGAGCTTAATCAGTGAAAGTCCGGGATAAACCAGGGTCTTATCGCCTCCCACATTTTGGATATATTGAACCAGAAACTCCAAAGATCTAGGGCTTTTACTATACGCCATGGGGTTTAATGTATCGACCCACCCATTTCGAACCCAGCTTTCCCAATCTTGTTGAATTGCCAGCATCCGGTTATTTCGATTCATGGGAAATACCGCTGCCGAAATTTTAAGCTTGGGATTAATTTGTTTTAAAGTGGTTGAAACCTCTTTCACAAATGTGGTTACCTGGAAGGCTTTCCAAGCATCCCAAGCCTTCATTGTATATTCATTGGGATCGCTTAAGCTTAAACCAGTTTCTGATGTGAAACGAGAGACCGCAAAGGGTTCAAACCCAACGGGTTTATACGTTTTTTGAAAGGGATAACGGATGTAATCTAGCTGAAGGCCATCCACATCGTAATTTCGTATAACTTCAGAAAAGAGGGAGAGTAAAAAGCTACGGGCTTTGTAACTTGCCGGGCTTAACCAGTATTCAGTCTGTCCTGGTGGAAGTATTCCACCGTCATCTGTTCTTAATGCTTCTGAAGCCATATCAGAACGGCTTAGAATCGGGCCAGGGTATGATGCAGGCTCTCCTAATATTTTATTCAGCCGAGTATTCCCCACCGCAAAGGTCCACACCCAGGCATGAATTTCAATCCCATCTTTATGGGCTTCTTGAACGGCAGCTGCTAGCGGGTCCCACCCTTTAACTTCAGGGTTCTGTACCGTAATTTTGCTTGGATACATACTGTAGCCAGCATTGATCGTTTCAAAATAAACAATGTTAAATCCAGAAGCCGCAATTCTATCAATTAATTTTCGCATTCCTTCTGGGGATCCTGCTTTTACAATACTCCCCCGATCTAACCAGATGGCTCGAGCCTCAACCCGAGTAACCGGAACCTTATCAAATAACGCTTTCATCAGCGTAGCTCTGCTGTTTTCATAAGCGGTCAAAGCACGTCCAAAATTATGCTGAAACCAAGCGGATTCAAACGCACTTTGCTCTTGATTGGCCTTAAAAAGGGCATTTTCAATTGCTGCATGTTTTGTTGGATTGCTGAGATATTCCCCGGCCAATAAATTCACTTTATCTTCAATATCGGCCAATTCTCGCATCTTATCGTTATAAAACTCTGCAATGGCATCCTGGGCTTCAACGCTCCGCATTTCTTTGTCTGCAGATACTCCACCACCATCAAACTCATACATGTTGGCAGGATTATCATCATTCTGTGGCTTGGCTTGGGGTGTTTGTTGTGAAACCATCGGCGGGTTATCTAATGGTGTTGATGAAACTTCAGCTTTATTCTGATTTGAAGTTGTTTGTTCTGAGGTGCTTGGTTGAGGCACAGGTAGCGTATTGTCTTTACTCATACTGATTTGCGGAGCAATCCGGTGACTATTTTCTGAATCTGTATCAGCAATATCAAGAGACTCCGTCTGAGAGCTAGAAAAGAGATTAATTGATAATTTTCCCTTAAAATCCGTTAATTCTTTCGATTGTATAGTTGTAAAATTAGGCATTAACTGCTTTAATAATAGTAGTGACCCTTTTTTATGTGGGGATGCATCGAATTTCTGGGTCGGAAGAGAAGAGCTATCTTGCGCCAATGCACCTATATCCAAACCGGCAGCTTGACTCGGCATACTGATCCCGGGAGCAATACAAAGCCCCATTATCAATAGGAGGGATAGAAAATACGGTTTGCGAATCGCATAATACTTTCGAGTAGAAACAGAGAACCTCAGCAGTTGCTTCATTATTGCGATATCCTTCTCTAGTCCGGTTGATAAATATTTATTATAAGAGATGAAATGAATTAGAGGATAAATGCTCTTTTTATGATTGACTCCATTGATAACGCTATCGAGATCTTAAAAGAAAAAGACCAAGCACCGAATACCCGACTCGATGCATTATTGGTTATTGTTGACCAATTTGAGTCAAAGTACTTCCCCCTGTTTGAGGAGATATTAAAGGATCCCCAAGAACATCCGGACATTCGGAGTGGTGTTGCTTTAGCCCTTGGCAAAATTTCAGGAGAAAAACCCTTTGAAATCTTGAAGCCTTTTTGCCGTGATAATAACCCGACGGTGAGAAATTATGTGATCTGTGCTCTGGGAATGACGCATCAAGAGGCGGCTGCACCGCTTTTAATTCAAGCCCTGAAAGATAAAAACAACGCCATTTTTGCCAGTGCTTCTGAAGCACTGGGAGAACTCGGTCATAAAGCCATTCCTTATTTAATCGATTTGTTAACCAACGGTGCCGACGATGCTCGATGTGTGGCTGCTTGGCAATTGGGAGAGCTACATTCTATAGATTCGGTGCCAGCCCTTGTTGAAACCATTCGAAGGGAAAAAAATGTTTCGGTAATTGCGCTTTGCATTTGGGCCTTAGGCGAAATCGGATTTCGCTCAGAGGATGTTATTGAAATCTTAACTGAGGCAAAAAAGAAATCAGAGCCAGATGTTCGGCTTCGTGCCGAAACAGCCATGAAAAAGATTGTTCGCTTCAGTAATTAATCGGCGCTTGATTTGGGCAAGATTGAGAAGTGTAAAGTCACTGGCGGAGAGACAATCTTTTCCGCTTCCGCTTGAAAAGCATCTTCAGATACGGCTGGTGGTGCCGCAGAAAATGATGCCGCTGTGGCAGTAGCCATTGATCTTTTCATTGTTGGCCTGTAAGCGCTATTGGTGCCAATATCAATGAGTTTAACGCCGCCAAGTTTCACACCAATTGCATCTGCTGCTGCTTGTGCGAGTTTTTTTGCGGCTTTAATCGCTTTTTGAATGACATTGGCTTGTAATTTCTCTGGATTGGCCAGGAAAAAATTAGGACCTTGAAGGTTTACGTTGTGATTTAATCCCAATGAAACCAATTTCGAAGCATATTTTGAAAGATCATCAGCAGAAATTCTTTTTGCAACAACCTGAATGGATTGGCTTGCTTTATAGCCTTTTAATTTTGCATTTCCCTTACTATCGTATGAGTGGTCAGGTTGAACAGATAGGGGACTGGTAACTATCTTTAGCTTGGGTAACTTTAAGTCTTGCAGTGCTTGAACGATACCCGTCGTTTTTTGATTTAAGGGCTTCGTCAGGGAGTCTTGGGATTTGCCGTCCACGGTGACATTAAAATGAACCCCCAATGAATCAGGCATTTTTTCAATTTGTGCACTTTGCTGAATGACAAGCGTTTGTTCGGAGAGTTGTGCATCAGAATCCTGGCCAAAGCGAACTTTGGGAGATTTTCTCAAATTTTGAACGGCATAGGGTTGAATCTGAACTGTTTTCATAAAAGCCACTCCCCTTGTTTTAATAACAGTAACGACGATAAGTCAAAAGAATCTCGTTTGTCAATGAAGCTATCAAATCATCTTTAACAAGCTTAGTCGGATGTGAAAAATGCGGCCTCTCTGGTTTCTAGGGGGATAAAACAATTCAGTGCCTCTGAAATTTCTTGTGGGTTTAATTGACGCCAATAGCTATTGCTCACAGAGATGGGAATCCGAAAACTGCTCTTGGTAATACTTCGGGTGTCCAGGTTGAGGGTGGTGGGCATAATATACCATTTAAAAAACGATACCCCCATCCGATGAAAGAACTTTTCCAGCCATTCTTGTTTCAGCGATACCGAAACAGGTGTTTTTTCTTCAAGCATCTGCTTTTCATACCAAAAAAGCTCATCTTTCATCTCATCATAAGTTTGCCCCAGATTTTCCATCCGCCAGATAATCTCATCCCGGAACTCATAAGGGCCATAATCTTCTTCTGCCAGAACCGGCAGACCTGTTTGGGGGTTAATCGAGAGTTCTGCACCTGGCTTTTTGTGTAACACGGCTTCTGGAATCCCTTTTTGACCCTGTTGTTGTTGCTTGTTGTTGAGAAACCGTGCCAAAGCAAACAGTTTCATCTTGGTAATGTCTCCAATGGGGGCCAATGCACCAGACATATCCCCATTTACCGTTGAGTATCCCACATACAGTTCAGATTTATCCGATGTGGCAATGGGAAGACATCCAGAGAACTGGTTAGCCAAGTACCGCAGGTAGGTTGCCCGAGTAATGGCCTGAAGATTTTGATGTGGTAT
>JANWIO010000156.1 GCA_025449835.1 Vampirovibrionales bacterium | reverse complement strand
TGCATCTTCAACGTCAGAAAGTTTGGTTTGATCAGGTGCTAAAAAGACAAGCATATTTTTATAGAGCCTAGGCGTATTGCCACGTCGATCTAAAATCTGCTGGCAGGCTTGGCGTGCAGGACTGCTTTCTAAATTGCGATTAACGGGGTATTCTGGCCCTAAAATTACAAGGCGAACTTCTTTCTCATCTGGGATTTCCTCTTGGGAATAGGGTGGGTTATACACGTGAAGTCCTCCCACAAACTCAGCACGTCTGCGATTATCTGCTTCTGACTTAAGCTGCTTAATCATTTCGGTTAAATAGGCATCGTGCTCATAAGCGATCGCTCTCTCTCTTGCTAATTGATCCACACTGGGCTGGGTGGAATACCAATACCGACGGGACTCTTGGTAGAGATAAGTTGAGCGTTCCTCCAAACGACGAATGGCGGTATCACCAAATATCGCAACAGGTTCACCTGGCTGAACACAGCCTAAATTAATCTTTTTATCGATAATACCTGGATTAGCTCCCTGTTCAATGGGAGCAGACCCAATAAAAATGGTTCTGGCCACACGACGGGATGCCGAATAGCGTCCTAAGGCTGGGTTTTCCTGATCAATAGAAAGAGGTAACGAGTTTTGGCCATCAATATCTTTATCAATAACACCTTTCCAACCATCTGATAAATAATAGGTTATGCTGTCGCAAACACCTCTATCATCCATTGGGATAGAAGAAGGCATAATAACGAGATTTTTGTCTCCTTGCTCCCACAAAGAGTGGATAACGGAGGCCATAAGCCGAAGAACTCCCCGAGTTTGCTGGAATTTAGGCAATGTTGACCAGTTACTATACAGCTGTTCAAAAAGTTCTGGGTGAACGGGATAACAGCTCTCCATCTTGGTTTTATAGGCATAATCTTTACATTCCGAGGGAAAGTCATTAGGGTTATCCTTGTAAAGCTTAGTAAATGCACTAATAACAGCATCTCGGTATGCGTGTTGTTCGCCTGTTAAAGGGTCAAACAGACGACGACGAATAATCTCATAACTTTCTTCTGAATTGGCAGGACGCCAACTGGATTGAACCCGGTTAAAGGTATGCTTCAGCGCACTTAAAGCTTTTTGTCCTCCTTCACCCCCGACTTCCATAACTGTAGAAGGGTCATTGGGAGAATTGGAGCCTGGTAAACTGGCGACTAAAAGTGTATTGGGAGCTTGTTTGGCCGCTTCGGTAAGGGCTTGAACAAAGGTTAAGTTCGCATCAAAAGAACCGCCAACGATTTCTTTCGTGCCATAGGTTTGACGAATATAGGCAACCCATTCATCAATAAGGATCAATGCAGGTGAAAACGCTTTCAATAAGCTTACCAACTCTTGAGAGCCAGGGCTAATACCATTTTTATCAGATTCTGCAACAATAGCATATGCTTCTTTCCCTTTCCCAACAGAGTTGCCCAATTGCCAGGCCAGCTCTCCCCAAAGCGTATGAACAAGGATACCATCCGCTTTTTTTCGAGCTTGACCAGCACCAAGAGCGGTACCAACTAACACAGCCCGATGGACTTGAGGGAGCTTGGTCACACCCACGTCATGCAAAAGGGGATCAATCCCCAAATATTCACCCGCAGTACCGTTTGAAAACAGATGATAAAGTGCCAACATAGAGTGGGTTTTACCGCCCCCAAAGTTGGTTTGAAGCTCAATAACCGGATCACCAGCACCTTGGCAAATACGTTTTAGCGCATTCTTGAGTAAATCGGTTAACCCTCCGGTTAAATGGGTTCGCAGAAAGAATTCTTTGGGATCTTGGTATTCAATAGATGCGTTTCCACCGCAAACGGCTGATAAATCTGCCGCAAACTCTGCTTTTTGATAGTTGCCTGAGGAAACATCTGGGTGAGGGGTAATCACTTCTCGCCATGATTTAAGACCAGCAGGGTGGGATTGAACTTCAGAATCAGCAGTTTTAGGCTTCTTTCGGGTGGTTTCATAAGCTTGTTTGGAAAACACCTCCCGTTGGAGATCATATTTAATTGCCTTAATGGCCTGAGCATAAGAACTCGCTGAAATGGCCTCTAAAAAAAGCTGCATGGTATCCAAAGCCCGAACAACCTGTTCAGAGGAAAACGGCTCATCATGAGCAAATTTGTTGCGAGTATCCAGCATTTCAAACACCCAGGATTTATGAGTGCGATCGAGACTTTGCCCAAAAACGTCACTCCAAAACAGTTCGATAGTCCGAAGCAGATTATAATTATCCCACTTAATATTATCGTCCTTGTCCAGTTCCAAAGGCTTTTTCAGACGTTTGTCCACCTCATCCGGCCAAATATTGCCTAAATGTGCTTGCAACTGAGTTTCCACATAGCCCATCAAGGGTTCTCGTAAAACCTCTAATGCTTTGGAAATTCGATCTCGATTACTAATTGCCATGATGAAAAAACCTCAATGTTTCCTGTTTAAACTTCCACTAATTTTTGTTGAACCGGTTGCGCCGGTTTTGATTGCTTGAGAGCATTGGCTCGGTCCACGATAGCGGGCCAGGCAATGACCAAGCTGTTATAGGCCAGCGCATCATCCGACCAACCCTTGCGTTCACAAACCGAATAAAGCCGATATGCCAAATCTCTGGCCGCAGCAGCCGTACTGCCCAATTTGTTGAACAATTCAGCGGCTTGGGTTTCACTGCCGTTATCGTAAACCGCCTTAATTAAATGATGTGTTGCCTCCCAAATAGTGAGGCGATCATCTTTTTGAGGATCCCAATTCTCCGGCATCTCTTTTCGTGGAATTAATTGGGCTTTACCGGCTTTGGCGGTTAAAACACCTGCTTGAACTACGCCTTGCACGGAGACATTGCGAGCATTGGCCAATTTCTCGGCTTGACCGTAATCCCCTTCTTTCATACCGAATTGCTCAAACCAGGTGATGGCAAAACGAGTATCCGAATCGTACTCCCCTTCTTGTTCGGCAAAATACTCATCTAGCGATTCATTAATGAGTTGCAGAGCCGTTTTCACACTCATGGCGGAGCCATCGGCTTCCATTACTTTGGCGTACCGAGAGAAAATGGCCATGCCGGGGCCAATGCTGGCCTGGGCCAAATCCACTGGGGCCAAATTGCTGTGTTGCAAGTTTTGAATGGCTTGGGGGAGTTCTTTACGCAGATATTGAATAAAATCTTTACGAGTAATGATTTGTGCATCTTTCAGTTGCTTACGACAAACAATAACAACCGATGAAGCGAGAAAGTTTTGTCCTTTTTTCAATGATGTTGTGAGTTCTGACTTGATGGGCCAGGTACCGTTGATAGAAAAACCCGCTTGAATGACTGCCTCTAGAAACGTGGCCCAGCCTGTTGAGGCAATGCCTTCTGATTCTTTTTCAGATTGTTTAAAGGCATAGTAAATCGTCACCGGGTATTCAGGCGGTTGCTGTTGCTGAATATTTTTCATGGCCTCAGTCATGCCCTCCATAAAAAATTGCTCGGCTTGTTGTTTACTCCCATGGCGATAAGGCGTTGCCACCAGTTCAGGCGCTTTGGGAACCATGAGCGTTGAGAAAATATCGGGATAAATGGATTTTAATGAACGACGCAGCCACACATAGAAAAAATCTGATAAATCGGCATAGCCAATATTGTCGTAATACGGTGGATCGGTAGAAACCACTTTAGGTGCTGAATTTAAAAGACCTTCTTGCGCAGCCTTTTGCTCAATTTCACCAACGACGTTAGTAGAACAGTTCTCAATCATTTTTGCTGCTTGTGAAATACCCAATAAGAAATTGCCAGAAGAGTCACTAAACGGGTTAGCTTCAGCATAATCCCAAACCATTGGTAAGGCTTGCCTTGCATATGTACTCATAATAATATCTCGGCTGGCATGCCAAGCACAAAGATTTGACCAATAATTCGCTCCTTTATCCACTGCGAAGGCCAAATAAACCACCACGGCATTGGCGTAGTCGGTGGCTTGCGCTTCAGCAAGCCCTGAGGCTAAAGCATCGGCTTTAATTTGCGCATGCACACTGGGAATATTTTGCTCTTCGTTCCCCATAATCAAGTCGCTAAAGGTAGTTAAGGCCACCAACTGCCGTGGCGTAAATATATCACCAAAGTTTGGTAATCCATACCCTGGTGGTGAAAACCATCTAGGATTGGTTGGCATTGGTTGCTCTGGCTTCCAGGATGGTTTTGCCTGGTTGGCAATTTCTTCCATGGCTTTTGTTGGTGATAAGTACATCCGGCCTCGGGTCCCTTCAGCCACAATTGCCATTAAACGTTGCCCCATTCTTCCCCTTTGTGCTTCGGATTTAACATATTCCTCTGTAATAGGGGTATTACTCAATACACAAGTAAAATTGCCACCTCGTGCTGTTTTAGTACCATTTTTCCATTTATCGGGAGCCTTACCAGCATGAACTTCGAAGTGATAAGAGGCTCCATCTTCATGAATAACAGGTTCAACCCAAGCCTCTTTTCCTGCTTTTGAAGACAAAACAAAAGTTGAGGCCAATGGAACATGTATCATGTCGGCCTCTGATTGCCATTTCCCTTCTCCCCATTTCGATTCACCCCATCGAGTATTCAACGCCGGGTTTGGGCTAATCACGGTACGTGCCCAGATCCAGGCAATTACTGTGGCTTTACTCCCATCGGGTAAATCCACTTGGGGGTATAAATGCCCAATGCGTTTAAAGGCTTCCTCTCGCATCCATTGGCCATAATAGCGCACATCTTCTGCCAAGCCTTTTGCCCCATGCCATTGCTTTTGGATAATTTTCTTTTGTTGCGAGTCTGTTCCCGACTGAGCAGAAGGATTTATGGGGGGCAATCCCGCAAATTTGGGAGGAATCTCGATCAACGCCTTACCAATCATCACTGCCACCGGATTTAAGTCTGATCCATAGGCTTGTAACCCTAATCGTTGGGCTTCTAGTGGAATCGAGCCACCACCAGAGAAGGGGTCATAAATCGGGGGTGGGTTGCCATCACAACTGGCTGAAATCAGCTCATACGCCTGTTTAAATAAGGCTTCATCCTGAATATTTTCCCATTTCACCAGCTTTTCAATAAACTCAAACAACCGGTATCGACGCTCTTCAGCCTTACTTTTGGCCTGGTCTTTGTATGTATTAAGGGGAAGGGCATCCACCAAGGCCAAATATTTTGGATCTAAGCCCTCTTGATCTGGATCATCGACCAATTGGGAAAACAACACAGCTCGGCAAGCTGCCAAGGGTCGTCGAGCCCACCAGAGGTGCAATGTACTGGGGTGGCCATGGCGAATGGACTTTTCCCGTGCCGATTCTTTGTTAATTTCTTCCAGCGGCAACGCCACTTCAATCAATTTTTTCTTATACTTAGTGGTCATTATTTCACTCCTTGCCTGGCATAGGGAGACTGAACGGAATCCCCCTTGGATGTAACGGTTTCTGGCATCTGAGAACTTCGAAAATGCTGCCAGTTTAGGTTAATAATCTGTTTAGGTCTAAGTACCTGTCGAATCTCATCGGGTATTTTGTCTCGACGGGGATAGACCCAATAGAACTGAATCTTTGGAAAAAGTTTTTGAATTATACGGGCTGTAGGTACTTGATCCGTGTCCGCAGTGAAAAGATAAAAGCGTCCTTGTTGTACCCGGAAAGCTGTTTCCATGAGTGTAAGCGCTATATTGACATCAGTTTGCTTTTCTTGATTGATTGGGTAGAAGAGGTATTGTCCACAACGATGGGCCTTACACTTCATATCACTCTTCTTAAATCTTCCTTGTATCACATTTACACCCAATAGCCGTTGTGATTTGCAGTAAATTTGATGACGTGTGATCTTGTCATAGCCAAGATGGTTGGGTTGGGCCGTAAAGAAATAAAGATTATCGGGCTGTGCAGTCTCTTCCGCAATAAGTGACACCAAATCAGGATAACTTAGCCATTTTAGGTTTTCACCCGTTTGCTGGGCATGATTGTCAATCAAATGGTAAATATTAAAGCCATCTATAAATGCATATATAGACACTTATTTTACCCCCAACAAAAAATCAGCAGACTCGCAAATGCGGCCTGCTGGGTCTAATGACGCATCACTAGACGTTTCATTATTATGTTGACATAACGGAAGAACAAAAGCCATACACAAATGAATGAACATTGTTAAACAGGCTCCTCCGCATTCTCTAACAACTGTTTTAAGTTAAATATTTTTGCCGTTTCTGCAAAATCAGGTTCACTAAACGGCAATTGTTGTAAATACCGAAGTGTTTTGGGTCCGTTTTCATCCACCAACACCATCGCCAACCTGAATTTTTCAGGCTCATTCCGAGAGCATAAAATCTCGTTTTTGGTGAGAACCACCACCTGCTTCTGGTGCCAGCGTCCCTTCACCTCAATAAAATACAGATGTCCTGAATTGGGATCTTTTGATTCAATATCATACCCAATTCCGCGCTGTGCAGAAACATCCTGTGGAATCCGGCCTAAGCGTTTTTCTGCTTCCATCACAGCTTGCATTGCGATGCGTTCAATCTCATCTCGTCCGATGGGGGATTCCGCTTCTCCCAATAACAAAACAGCTTCATCATCATTTTTTTCAGAAAGGGTCACTAATTTTCTGAGTAAACCCTTGGGAACAATAATCGCTCCCCCTTTGAGCACCGGAGGTAATGCACTGATTTGGCGTTCTTTTTCTAGCTCACCCAAACGTAGCTGAAGTCGATCAGAAAGCTCTTGCTCTTTCTGGGCTGCCTGTTGAGAATTCAGCCTGGCGTTTCGTTTCCCTGTAGACTCTTGCGCCTTCAGATCCTCTGAACGGTTATACCAATAATTAATTTCTTTTCTCAGTCGAGATGTAACTTCACGTTCCACTTTTTCAATGAGAGGTAACTTCCGCTCCCGAATGGATTCCACATGCTGAGGAACCAACGTTTGAATTGCAAATGACATAATGTCGGATTCAAAGTCCTGGGTAAGCCAATGGGTCGTTGTAATCACAGGCAGAAGTGCTTGCTGCTCCAGTTCTGTTACCGGTCGATAATCCAAATAGGGGGCTGGGCCTGCTGGATAGATTTGCCCAGCTGAATTAATTTCCAGAAACTGAAGCTGCTGCGAAACCACAATCTGTTGGCCATGGCGCCCCATCCGCCCATCTTGAACCGCATTTTCCAAATAGAACAATACTCTCAAGTCTTGCCCTTCATCAGTCTCATCAACCAACAAAGCACCTTGCTTAAGAAGCCCTCGGTAACGTTCTAATACCAAATCCAATGTAGCATCCAACAACGGATGTCCTGGGCAAACAAACTCTGCCGGAGGGCTCTGGTTTACATTGTCTTTTTCAAAACAAATCCGCTCATAACGAGGATTTACTGGAGCACCCGTCCCAATTTGCCGATCCCGATCCTGAATGGTCCCAGGAACTCGTGTAATTTCAAATCGCCCGGCTTCTTTGGGGTAAATTGTTCCCCCTAATTTTTGAAAGGCTTCCAGAAAGAACGATTCAATAAAGTGTGGCTGCAACCGGCGGGCATTGGCACGTTCCATCTCGTCTCGAATCTGTTGCACCTTGGTTGTGTCCATCGTATCTCGTACGAGGGCATACTCTTCCAACAAGGCCATCAAGTGCTGACGATCAAGCGCGTAATCAATGATTTTATTTTGCTCATCCTTTCTTGCTGGGTCGTCACCATAGCGAATCGCATCAATCAAAAGATCTCGAAGCGATTTTTCCTCAAACAATCTCCCCAACACATCGTAAACACGCCCACCCAAAGCCTCGCGTTCAGCTTCAAGCTTTTCAAGCAGCCGAAGATAAACATCACCCTCACGGGTCTCGTGGGCAACCATATTCCACAGATGACAGACTTCTTCTTGGCCAATCCTGTGAATCCGCCCAAATCGCTGCTCCAGCCGATTGGGGTTCCATGGGAGGTCATAATTTACCATTAAATGTGCTCGTTGCAGGTTTACCCCTTCTCCCACTGCATCGTTTGCTAACATGACACAGACATTTTTGTCTTGCTTAAATGCCTCAATTAACTTCCGACGCTCTTCACGCCCAACAGCCCCATGGACAACAACAACCGATTCGGGCTTGCCTAGACGATTGCGGATACGTTCAGCCAAGTAAAATAGCGTGTCTCGAAACTCGCTGAAAATCACCAGCTTTCGTCTTGTCCCATCTTCCCTTACCATCAAGGGGTTATTCAAAATTGTCTCAAGCTCAGTCCATTTTTTATCCAACCCCGATTGACGCACCTTCTTAGCTTGTTCTTCAAGCTGTTTTAGGATTTCAATCTCAAGCTCCAGTTCCGCAATGGTTCGAGCGGCAGTTGCACTGTCCACCACTTCTTGTTCAAGGTCTTCAAGCTCATCCTGAGGTGTTTCAGACTCTAAGTCGTCAATTTCATCAAAAAATTCTGGGTTTGCCCGAAAGCTATAGTTTGCTTGAGAGAGTGTCCCACCACGTTGAAGAATCTTTTCTTCATTCAGCCTCCGTTCTAGACGCTCCCGACGGTTAATCAACGATTGATATATGGCTGCTGGTGATGAAGCCAATCGACGCTGCAAGATCTGCAACGCAAAACTAACATTCGTTCTACGTTTTTGATCTTCATTTGCAAATCGCTCCGCTCGATTCATCTCTTCCCGCACATATTCAGTAACATCGTGATAGAGCGTCGCCTCTAGATCAGAAAGAGCGTAAGCCACGGTATAAGCTTTCCGTTCAGGGAAAAGCGGTCTTCCATCAAACCGAACCAACTCTTCTTTGGTAAGCCGACGCATCATATCCCCAACATCGGTACGATGTACCCCGTCTCGAAACTTTCCTTCAAAGCGATCAGAGTCCAAGAGCGCCATAAACAATTGGAAATCAGCTTCTTTTCCATTGTGAGGCGTCGCTGACATCAACAGGAGATGCCGGGTGTGTTCTCCTAACAAACGTCCTAACTGATGTCGCTGGGTATATTTTACTTCTCCACCAAAAAATGTGGCCGACATCTTGTGGGCTTCATCACATACCACCAAATCCCAGTCTTTTGCGGCAATCAGTTTTGCCTGTAAATCCTCATTTCTGCTCAGCATGTCAAGCCTAGCAACAAGTAAATTGGCTTCATCAAAAGGATTTCCAGAGCGAGAGGTTTCAACCATATCTCGACCGAAGATTTTGAAATCTAATCCAAACTTTGATCCAAGCTCATCTTGCCATTGCTCAACCAAATTACCAGGCGAAACAATTAAGCATCGCTCCAAATCCCCCCTAATAATTAACTCTTTTATCAACAAGCCCGCCATAATGGTTTTCCCAGCACCGGGGTCATCTGCCAGCAAAAACCGAAGCGGCTGCCGGGAGAGCATCTCTCCATACACAGCCGTAATTTGGTGGGGTAATGGCTCAACAAGCGATGTATGAATGGCAAGATACGGATCAAATAAATATGCAAGCCGGATCCTGTATGCTTCTGAGACTAATCGAAACAAAGAACCATCTGCATTAAAAGACCAAGGACGCCCCTGAGTAACAATTTCCAGTTGTGGTTCATCACTGCGATAAACAAGCCTGTTTTTTACCTGCCCTGCGGAATCTTCATAAACAACCTTGATTGCTTGATCCCCAAACCATTCCACATTAACAACTTTAGCAATCCCTTCAGGAGACAATCCTTTTACGATTGCGCCCTGCTTTAAATCCTCAAGACTCGTTGTTAATTCAAGATTCCTCATTCCGTTACCGGGCCTTTATCATGAGTTCAGATTCAATTTTTTTGAAATCTGTCATCGGGATTTTTCTCATTCCACCAGCCAAAGCACCTTGCCAGTGAAGCTTGCCTTTTGAAAATTCAAGGTCATCAACCAGTTTCCAGACATTGATAGCGTCTTCTTCTGGGAGTAACCGTAATTTGATGCCGACTCGATTTGGAAACAATCCACCATCAAAAAGTGATTTATTGTCTACATAATAGGGCTTTGTTACTTCACCAATTCCTGAGAAAGTGACTTCTTTGCGAATATACGCAACAATTTTATCGCCAACATTCATTTTTGGAAGTTGAGAACCTGAATTTAACCCAAAAACTCCAAATTCTGCACATCGCCCCATATTGCTCCGGTCAGCAACAATAATCCATGCCTGTAGTTCGCTCAAGATTCAACTCCTCGCTGTAGCAAGTGAAACGTTCATGAATTATATTGCAAAAAAGATGACAAAAATAGACTTTTCTTCGGACAAATCTTCGGTTTTACCGAATTATTTTCAAATTAAGTCTTTCTTACAAGGGTTTCAGCTAAATCAAATTTAAGTGCTTGAACACTCTTTTAGTTAGATTGGAAAAAGTTTCCTAATCGCTTAACAGAAACACTATTCGAGAGGGATGGATGTGGTGAAGTGATTCATACAGAGCAAAAGATCTGTCTTATTTAAACTATAAAGTTTCAGGTTACTTCGAGGAGTTCGCTCCAGGAGGTAGTGTAGCGTTTTGAGCGGATTTCCGATTTGATGCGCCAGGGCTTTTCAAAACCTTCACTGGCATATCGCAGTGTCCCAGATCCAAAATTGAGATTAATTTTATCCAGAGCTTGCATCAGGCCATGGTATCTGTCTCGATCTTGATGATCAAAGATATTTTGCTGGATCTGACTGGCCGGGATGAGGTCAAGCAAAATAACCCCAGCCTTATGATATCGATATTCGGCTTTAAAAATTTTATCCAAGCCGATTAATGCATAGTGGGCTAACTCATGGGTGCAATCAGTGGCGACAGGCATTTGAACAGTAATAGAATTACTGTATTGGGCTTCCCAGGGTCTGAATCGATTGGTTTGAATAAAAACCATAATATGATTGGTTGCAAGGCCTTGATAACGCATTTTTTCCGCAGCTCTTGCGGTATAAGTTGCGATGGCTTGCCTCAGATCATTCAAAGAACTTGTTAGATGACCAAATGATCGAGAAGAGATGATGCTTTTCTTTGTTGAAGGAATGGCTTCAAGAGATACACAAGAGATTCCCCGAAGCTCATAAACGGTCCGAAGGAGAATTACTGTATTAAATATTTTCATGATGTCTTTATCATCCATATCCCTTAACTGTAGGGCAGTTTTGATGCCTCTCGATTCCAGTTTTTTGCGTTGCTTCCGCCCAATCCCCCAAACTTCAGACACTTCTAGGCGTTTGAGCGCCTCATCAATGTATCGAGGAGAAGTTAAGTCTAAGACGCCACCTGTTTTATCTGAATGCTTTGCATGATAGTTGGCCACTTTAGCCAGTGTTTTTGTATGCGCAATGCCAATACTGATAGGAAGTCCAATCCATTGTTTCACGGTTTTCCGGATTAATCTGGCGTATTTATCATAATTGATGCTTGTGAACCCTGATAAATCCAGAAAAGCTTCATCCACAGAGTAAATTTCCATATCCGGCGTGAATTTGCTGAGGATACTCGTCACACGATTGCTCATATCCCCATACAAAGTATAGTTTGACGAAAACAACTGGACCCTATGCTGTTTGAGAAGTTGCTTATACTGATGAACAGGCGCTCCCATGGGAATGCCCAAGGCTTTTGCTTCATTACTTCGGGCCACAATACAGCCATCGTTGTTACTCAAAACGACAACAGGCTTGCCCTCAAGAGAAGGCTGAAATACCCGTTCACAAGAGACATAGAAGTTGTTGCAATCGGCCAATGCAAAAACAGGTTTACGGTTCATCGCTTTCGGGTACTGTGAATCACATGTAAGACAGTTCCCCACACCATAAGCTCCATCTCTTCTTTAATGGGGATCGGTGGATAACCTTTATTTTCAGCCATAAGAAAGGGCCTGCCTTGCATGGTGCATAACCGTTTTACCGTCAGCTCACCATTAATAACCGCAATGACAATGTCTCCATCAACCGGTTCAATAGCGCGATCCACCAACAAGAGATCTCCATCCTGAATACCAGCGTTTTTCATGGAATCCCCCTTGGTACGAACAAAAAACGTGGCAGCTGGGTGCTTTATGAGGAAGGTGTTTAAGTCCAGGCTTCCCTCTAAAAAATCATCCGTAGGGCTTGGGAACCCACAAGATGCCGGTTGTAAAAACAAGGGCATTTTAAGATCTGGACACAATGCAGTCGCAGAACCTATTACCGATAGCGCCATAGGCCCAATCCTTTTCTTACGATATTGCTGAACTTGGTCTCTTGAATCATGATAGAAAATATATTCGATATCGTCAATCCCATGGCCAGATGAAATCGATTTTAGGCTTACCAAGTATTTATACCGAAAAATTGACTTTATAAGCTCTTAAACATACTGTTTGACTTGACTGAAGTGCTATTCAGAGGGATGGATGTGGTGAAGGAATTCACCAGGAGACATCCAATGCAAAACCAAGCCGACTCTGAAACACACTACAAAGAAATCTTATCCACATGGGAAAAAGCCATGAAATCTGGATTAATCGGGGGAAGGCCCTTCAGTGCTTCAACAATGTGGGTCTATAAGCATTACGTGGAGTGGTTTTTAGAGCAATACCAAGACATCTCGGTTCAAAATTTAAAAAAGGCCATGCTCGATATTGATGCGACGCACTTTGCCAAGCGCTTTAAGCTGTATCAAGCGTTAAACTGCTTTGCGAAATACCTACAGGATGAGGGCCACCCCTTAGCGGATTATCTGGAGCAGGCAAAGCGATATAAACAAAAGCGACACTTACCCCCTCAAAAAACCACGGTCTCTGAACCGGATATTGAAGCGATGATTCAAAAAGCAGACACACCTTTAGACAAAACGCTGCTGATCTTACTCAGTGCAACAGGGCTTAGGGTCTCTGAAGCGGTGGGCTTAAAAATAAAAGATATCAACCTGGAAGACAGGGTTTTAGTCGTTCGCCTGGCAAAATGGGGTAAAACCCGGCGAGTCGGAATTTCAGATCGTTTGCTAGATATTCTTGAGGCTTACATCAAGGTACGCAAACCTCAACATGAAGAGGACGTTTTGTTTTTGGATAAGAAGGGAAAGCCCATCACCCGATTTGGAATCCGAGAGCGACTCGAAAAGCTGGGACGAAAAGCCGGTGTTAAAGTCACCCCACACGCATTAAGACGAGCCTTTGTGACCATTAATGCCAACAAAGGCAGGCCATTGCCCATGCTGCAAATTGCCTGCGGCCATAGCTGTATTACGACAACTCGCTCCTACTGCATGACCTCAGAAGAGGAAACCATCCAGGCCATGAAATCTTGGGATTAAGGCTCAAAAGACCTTTATATTAAAGCCCCATACACCCTATTGAATATTTAGGAGATCTACCATAAATGGTTTATCCTACTGACTTTTATCTTTTCTTATTCAGGTATACCTTCTACTTTACCGACTTATTTTTAAACGCAGTCATTATTGCTGAGTTTACATCTTGATTAAATTAAAAATTTTCTATTTTAGCTCCCTTTCTAGCCAAACAGAATTTTAAATTCCAAGTTTTAGACTCAGTTTCGAGGGAGATGCTACCAGTTTTCAATCCTTGCCTCATTTGAGTAGGCCACTTTGGTGGGATTGGTGCAAGCCAAGAAGCCGGTTGAGTCAAGAATATTTATGGGTCTTTCGTTATTTCATCCAGACATTTTTTATTAATATAAAAGCCGGGTAATTTTACCGAAAAAGGCGAGTCAAAACAGGTAATACTGGAGATAATAACGGTAAAGTAAGGTTTTGGAGTGACTCGGAAAAAAGATAGGGACGAAAGGCTTTGATTAGAGCCAATCGTTGTCCAAAGCGTCTTCGATATTCAAAATGATACTGTCTGCAAATTTCAAAATAAGATTTTCCTTGTCGTAATCCTTGTGCAAGGCATTCGGCTGCTAATACCCCTGTTTCTAAAGCCAAAGCCATACCCGAACCCGTAAAGGGATCAACTGTAATTAAGGCGTCTCCCACCTGTATAAGGTCATATGCTCTTACTGGCTTCAGATTGAAATCAGAAAGTGTCGTCGTTTCAATTTTTTCTAGTGGTTCTGCCTTATCCAGAAGCGCCATGGCAACAGGGTGTTTGCCAATGGTGTTGGCAATAAGTTTAGAAAACGGGTGTGATAGCCATGTCGCAGATTCTGCCGAAATTAACATACAGAGATTATAGGCTTGATTTGACAAGGGCTGAATTCCCCCATAGCCTCCCGGAAAGAAAAACATTCTAAGATTTTTTGTAATGACTTCTTCGGGTAGCTGAACATTAACTTTGATGCCAATACGCACTTTTGACCCAGCATGTTTTATTTCCATAGGCCGTTTATTCAGCCATAAGCCCCCAGACTTGCCTGTGGCATCCACGATTATCGGTGTCTGTATCTCTGGAAGTTCTTTAATTCCGCCAGGTAACAAGCTCTCAACATTGACTCGAAAATCTGCTCCATCTCGGAGAATATGAGGGTGTATCCGGTACTGTTCACAAACAGTTATCCCATGAGCTTTAACTTCATCCAGCAAAATCTCGTCCAGGTGTTCTCGGCTGATTCCAAGGCCAAAAGGAAATTGAGAATTGAGCCAAACCATTTTCACGGTTTGAGGTTTCCCTCGAAATGGGTAAAAATCGCAAAACTCAATAGGGCCATACCCAACTGAAAACACTTTTTCCAAAACGCCTAATTGTTGGAGGGAGGCAAAACTATCTGGCCCCAGGAACTCTCCACAGAGTTTTTTTCTCGGAAATTTCTTTTTCTCAATCACAATGGGTGTAAAACCAAGCTGTTTTAGTCGAATAGCCGTTGCGGCTCCAGCCAAACTTCCGCCACAAATGAGTATGTCGGCCTTCCCCATAGATTAGTCCTCAGCATTTACTGGATGCTGCCAAAGGAGTAGCCAACGATAAGGCCATTTGTGAATTATTTTTAACGTCGGTAATCCTGTCATCGTTTTCAGATCTTCTAAATCCGATCGCGTGAATCCCCGTTGGACTGAAATAGGTGCATCATTTCGAAAAACATTGCCTTTATTGGTTAAAAATCCCAACAGCTTGATACCATAATATGCCAACGGATGTCGTTCCAAATCATTGATAACAAACCCGATTTGACTTAATCGTGCCATTTCCGCCAAGAGAAGCGCATCTTGAGATTTATCCAAATGATGCAGAAACATCGAACTCGTTACAATATCAAAGGCGCTATCAGGATAAGCCAGTTTTAAAGCATCACCTTGTAAAACCGTTATTTCAGGAT
>JANWIO010000155.1 GCA_025449835.1 Vampirovibrionales bacterium | reverse complement strand
GTTCGCAACACTCCTTCAAGGATGGAGGGTCATTCCTAAGTGGGACTGAGGCTTCTTCAAATTTATCCTTCGACACGGATGTCGGAGGAGAAGAAGTTCTTTCGACCACGGGGTCTTCGGATCAATCGCTTACCGTTGGGGCAGTCGATATTCGGATTTAAATAAGAGTAAAACGATGGGAGAAACCACCAATGTCAGCTACATCTATCCTCAATACTATTAATCAAATGCAATCGAATACCAATCAACTGAATTTCCAACAAAACCAAAAAAATGTGGGTTCATCGTCAATTGACCAAAATGCATTCATGCAGCTTTTAATGGCGCAACTTAAGTATCAGGATCCGACCAACCCCATGGATAATAACCAATTTTTAACGCAACAAGCGCAAATGTCTCAAGTTGAACAGTTAGGGAATTTAACCAATGTTATGCAATCAACCAGTACATTAACTCAGGCCAGTAACTTGGTGGGTAAAACGGTTGATGTGAAAGGAAGCGATGGAAACGTGATTACAGGGACCATTCAAAATGCGCAAATTTCTAATAACTCAGTGGGTATACAAATTAATGGCCAGATTTATACACCGGCTCAAATATCCAAGATCTATTCGAATTAGAGAAATGTAGGCGTATAAAGACTTTTTAGGAGAGAGAAAACGAAAATCGGAGGGTAACATTTTATGAGTCAAGGGTTATTTACCGCTGTAACCGGTATTAAGGCAAATCAGGTGGCATTAAACGTTATTTCAAATAATATTGCCAACCTCAATACAGTGGCTTTTAAGGGAAGTGGTGTTAACTTTCAAACCGTATTTTCCCAAGCAATCAGTTCTGGTACACCGCCTACCAGTACACTGGGTGGAACCAATCCCATGGAAATTGGGAATGGTGCTGTTGTTTCTGAAATTAAGCAAGATTTTGCACAGGGTGGTAGCTTGTTTACAGGTCGCCCAACGGATATGTTGATTCAAGGGGATGGTTTTTTTACGGTTCAGAATGGAAGTTCTTCTAGTGACTTTTATTTAACTCGGGCCGGGAACTTTTCCTTGGATGGAAAGGGTAATCTTGTATCCTCCGATGGAAATCAGGTACTTGGGACAGATACAGTTAGTGGTGATAATCCTGCCACAGATGCTGCGATTAACTTGCCTTACCAACTTAGAATTTTTAAGGAAACAGACGCCAGCAATAACGTCTTACAAACATGGCTTGGAGATTCTACTACAACCACACCCTCAGCTACGCTGGGTGGAACAGTTGGTTATTCGGATGTTCAACTTACCAATTATTCTGCTGGGACAGATGGGGGCATTACGCTGGTATATTCCAATGGCGACCAAGTCACGGTAAGAACAGACCCAACCAGTTCCAATACTCGTGAGCTGTATCAGGTAACTTCGGATGGGAGTAATTTTGCACCGTCGGACTCGGGCGTTACGGGTAAGATGACCGTATTAAATGATAGTGTTTCTGGTAAAGCTGTCATTAAGCCTCAACAAATACAAATCCGGATTGGGACTGTTCCCAACCCGTCGGGTTTGGTATCTGAAGGGCAAAATAATTTCAGTGTTGCGCCCGATAGTGGTTCGTTAAGCTTGGGAATTGGCAATAGCAATGGTAGAGGTGCTATCTCTGCTGGCGCATTGGAATCTTCCAATGTTGATATTGCGGCAGAATTTACCAACATGGTTATTGCCCAACGAGGCTTAGAAGCTGCCGGTAAAACCATTACCACACAAAGTAGTGTGATGCAGACCATTATTAACCTGATCCAATAAGCCTAAATCCTAACATCCGTCTAGCGCCTCATAGCAGAAGTAGTTTACTTCTGCTTTTTATTTGGGTTTATTTTATCAACAACGAAGCGGCAAGGATGTTATTGAGTAGGTGGCCCACCATGCCCGGAATAACCGAGTTTGTTTTCTTTCGAAAAACGCCTAGTATCAGCCCCATGAGTCCCACATACGTTAAGGCAAGCCTATGTCCGTAATAAGTTGTGTGAAACAACATAAAAATAAGCGCAGTAAATAAAATAGAGAATACTGGTGACATGTAGCGATATAACGTGGATTGTAAGAATCCCCTGAAAATAATTTCCTCTAAAAATGGTGCAATAATAATGGCCAAAATTGAAATGAGCCAGATTTGGTTCTTAGGAAATGCTTCATAAGGTTCTTGATGGGGGAGATGAAAATAGCTGATCAGCAATCCCAGTAGCCAACCCAGGACAAGAATTAACATGCCACAGAGAATACCATCGGTCATATACTGAATTATTGGTTTTTCTAAGCGAAGTCCTATGGATGTTAAAACAGAGGCGCCATAGCGCTTTGTGAGATTTAGGAAAATGGCGAGCCAGGCAATATCCGATGCCAAATAAATAATCAGGAGTCTGAAAGCACTTTTGGTAGGATATGATAATGAAGATAAAATAAGAGACATTGCAATGGGTACCGCCACAAAACCAATGACAAATGCCCATGTAACTTCCTTGAATGACCAAGGTGGGAGGTTGTTCATGCTAGAATGTATTGGCAGTTTGCGAGGATTTTTGTCCACTTTATGATTCCCAGACCATCGCTACTCGGCATTATATCAGAGCTTGTCTTATGGACACTAATTCTTCTGGTTCTCTACTTTGGGGGAGTCTATATTTTTCCATTGATTAACCCTGTGAATCAGGACCATCGCCAAACCATTACCTTAGCTTTTGATAATGCAGGCCAGTTGGCTATTGGCTCGCCGGTGAATTTTATGGGAACCGATATCGGGTATGTTTCTCAATTAAAGATTAAAGGTGACAAAGTTGAAGTCCAGTTTAAAACCTATCCCGATGCCATTAAAATCCCCAAAGGTACTCATTTTACGGTGGAGTTTAATGGTTTGGCTGGTGCAAAAACATTAGAGGCCATTCCACCTAGGTATTCAGAAAGACATTACAGATCCTATATTGTCGAAGAACCGATTCGTCTTTTGGATGTGTTAAAAACACAGATGATGGTGGCCCAAGCATTGGAATACAGTTCAAAAACGCTATCACAGGGATTAAGTAAGGTGAAAGACGAAAATACGCTTTTACTGGACATGACTCAGATTAATGGTGAATTAGAGAGCACAAATCAAACGATGGTGAAGACTTTAAATCTGGTTCAAACGAAGTCAAGGCAAGTCCATCATCGGGTTCTTCATATTGTGAGAACAATTCAAGATTTTTCTCAAGGCGTTCAAGATGTTCAGGCTCTGACAACACCCACTGCTTTTCGGATTCATATTTTGTCAATGTTCCAAGATTTTGATTCTGGGATTATGCATGTCAATGAAACACTCAATGGCAAAGGTTTTCATCGACTTCAGAAAGACCTGGCAAGGGCAAATTATTCGACGCTTCATTCAAATCAGGTGCTCCATGCCAGTTTGCCTCGGTTTATGAATGGACTTACCCAGTTTGGTTCTGTGTTGTTTCGGGTTAATACTTCATTAACTCACTGGGAAAGCGCGTTAGAATCACCTCCACTCAAACAACGATTTGAGCATTTCAAGAAAACCTTCCACCAGGTGATGCAAGAAATTCAGGTGTTTTTATGTAGGGCCAATGCAAAACTTTCAGACCAATAACCTGGTTTATACTTTTGCAGCAACAGGTTTTAGTTGTAGGGGCTTATCAAAGCTACGATATTGTAATGCTTGGGCCAAATGATGCGTTTGAATCTTCTCGGTACCTTCTAGGTCGGCAATGGTTCGGGTAAGTTTAAGTGTTCTATCGAAGGAACGTCCGCTAAGGTTAAACTTTTTAATGGCTTGTGCCATGAGCAATTCAGAATCATCAGAGAGTTGGCAGAATTCTCGAATATGGGATGGCCGCATTTCGCTATTGGTTCGGATGCCAGACTCTTTGTAGCGAGCTTTTTGTCTCTCACGGGCTTCAATCACTCGATCTTGAACATGCTGGCTGGACTCAGACTGTGTTGCCTCTAATGCCATATTTTTATTCAAGAGTTCTGTGTCGGTTAATCGAGGCACTTCAATCTGGAGATCAATTCTGTCCATGAGTGGACCTGAAATTTTTCCCAGGTAGCGTTGAACTTGGGTTGGAGAACAAATACATGCCTTTATCGAGTCGCCTTTATAGCCACATGGGCATGGGTTCATGGCTGCCAGCAAGATAAAACTAGCAGGAAATGTTAAAGACTGCTGAGCTCTGCTGACGGTGACCAAACCATCTTCGAGAGGTTGGCGAAGAACCTCTAAGACTACCCTTGGAAACTCTGTAAACTCATCCATAAACAGAACACCTCGGTGAGCCAATGTAATTTCTCCTGGTTTTGGGTGGCTACCGCCGCCCGTAATCCCTGCCGTGGAGGCAGAGTGGTGTGGAGAACGGAAAGGTCGATGATAAATCAAAAATTGGTCCGGTTCTAATAAGCCAGAAACACTATAAATACGGCTTACTTCAAGCATTTCCTCAAAATCCATGGGAGGCAAGATTCCTGTAAATGCTTTGGCAAGCATGGATTTACCACTACCGGGTGGGCCAAAAAGAGCGACGTTATGTCCACCGGCTGCTGCTATTTCTAAGGCCCGTTTTGCATGGGCTTGGCCTTTGATTTCAGAAAAATCAACTTGTGAGCCATTTTCTTGATGCGCCACCTGGCTTAAAAGTTCTTGGGGTTTATAAATGGATCGGAATTGATGTGGGGTGTCCAAAAATAAGGGAAGTTGCGATAAATGCTCTAAGCCATAGATTTCAATACCTTCAACCAATGATGCTTCTGCGACATTCTCTTTGGCAACAATTAAAGCAGGAATGCCGCAAGAACGAGCCATTAAGGCGATAGCCAAGGCACCTTTTATTGGGCGAACCGAGCCGTTTAAGGATAATTCTCCATAAAAACAGGCTTCATCTAAGAGAGGGCTGGATGTAAAGTATTCTGAACTCTGAAGAATTCCCACAGCCATGGGTAAGTCAAACCCTGAGCCCGCCTTTCGGACATCGGCAGGAGCCAGATTGATAATGACTTTTTTGAGTGGGAATGCAAAGCCAGCATTTTTAATGGCTGATTTAATTCTTTCTTTGGCCTCATTAACGGTCGTATCTGGTAATCCCACAATGTTAAACACGGGTACACCTGGCGAAGTATCAACCTCTACAAAGACTTCTTCACCATCGATACCGTTAATGGTGCCTGTGACAATTCGAGCAACAGTCATGCAACAAAATCCTATTCGTTATTTAAACTATAAAAAGAAGTTATACCTGGAACAAGTTTTTATGTAAGATTGTTACATCCCATCGAGGGGTGACATCGGCATTGGTTTTGATTAGAATAGGTGTTTGTTATAGAGGGTTAAAGGGTACCATCGTTTTGTGAATGTTACAGCGTCCAATCAAAAATTTATTGCCTTTGCCATTATTATCTTTTGTGCAATCGCCGTTGTATTAGGTTTGTTTCAACTCGCCACAAATCCCACTGTTTTCAAGGAAGTGGGAAAGAAAGAATCGCTGACCGGTACATTCTTAGGTGGAAGTGGTTCTCGGTTGGCTTATATTACCCTTAACGGTGTTATAACGGGTGACTCAGAAGGTTCTTCATTGATTTCAGAAGAATCTGCTGCCATGAAGGCACGCAAACTGCTTTATTACGCAGCAAAAGATCCCAATGTAAAAGGTGTTCTCTTAAGAATCAATTCTCCCGGAGGAACTGTGGGTACCAGCCAAGAGCTTTACGAAGCGGTTTCTACGGTTCGTAAAGAAAAGCCCATTGTGGTTTCCATGGGCGATCTCGCTGCCAGTGGTGGCTACTATACCGCTTCAGCGGCTGATAAAATTGTTGCAGATCCGGGCACCTTGACAGGGAGCATCGGGGTCATTATTCACTCCATGAATGTGAAGGGGTTGTTAACCGATAAGCTGGGTGTCAAGTCTGTAACCATTAAAAGCGGAAAGTTTAAAGATATTCTGTCGCCTTTTCGTCCGCCTACGGATACCGAACTCAGTATGCTTCAGCATATTATCGACACGTCATACCATCAGTTTTTGCATGCAGTACTGGTGGGGCGAACTCGAGATCTGACGGATACCAAACTTAAAGCACAACGGATTAAGCAGATTACAGCCATTGCCGATGGACGGGTTGTTTTAGGGTCTGATGCCTTAAAAATAGGCCTTGTTGATCAATTGGGTGGTCTTGAGGATGCCAAAAAGCTGTTACAACAAATGGCTGCTAAGCGGTTTAATATTCAAAATCCAGATCAATTGACATTGCAAGAATATGAAACAACGTTCAATTTATTTAATTTTCTGGGCATTAACTCTCTGATTTCATTACATCCTCAGGCGGATATGCAGGAGCTTGATCCTGAGCAGGTTTTAATGACATCCATCCGATATTCAAATCAACCGCTCTGGCTGATGGAGAGTATTCATTAATGCAGTTTTTGAATATTCTTTATAATATTTTGGTATCCCCCTCTCAGGAGTTTAGGGTTGTTTCCATTGGTCCTGTCCCAAAAAATGCACTTTTAGCCTATGGGACAGCCATTGTCTTGATTGTTTCAGGGCTTGGTGTGATTTACTCTCCCTTTGTTTCTTCTACGGAAGGACTTTTGTTCAAAATTTTGTTTGCAGCAATTACAGGGCTTATTTTTTGGTTGTTTACAGCCCTCGTCTTTTCAACAACAGCGTACATCTTTGGAATGCGGGGACGTCCTCAAACTTTTTTGATATTAACTGCCTATGCCGTTTTGCCATGGATTTTCTTGCCAGTTGTGATGTTATTTAAAGGCATATTGGGTGCATTTGGGAATACAATTGTCATCTTTGGCTCACTGGGAATATGGCTTTGGTCCGTTATTTTATTTTTAATGGCGTTAAAATATACGTACAATTTAACCCTAGAGCGGGTGCTTTTGGCGGGTACTATTCCCATTTTAATGACTTTTATCGGTATCAGTTGGCTCAGCGGATTCTTTTATAATCTGGTACAATTTTTCTCATAAGGATTTTTCTTTTTTGACTTCTAACAGGAACCAACAGGCAGCTTATTGTTCTATCTAGAGAGGGAGCGATTATGAATCATCGATGTCATCTTCAAACAGCTTTATCTATTGCCGTTTTGGCACTGACCACAATATCAGCTTCTGCTTTTGCACTTGAAAATACGTTTTTGGCACCCAAACAAAGCAATGATGTGATTCAAAATGTTCAGTATAATCCCCACTCAGGGACGTTGGCGATTGATGATCAGTTGCATCACCCCTTGCAATTTGAACAGCTAACCCATAACGCCAGAAGAAGGACTATTGTTTTTTATATTCCCAATATAATTGTGCAGCCAGCTCCGCGTGTCGTAACGGTTGCAACAGATCCCATCGTGAATAGTGTCAATTTGGAGCAACGAGCTATCAATGGTAATCCAGCAGTGCGGGTCAAAATTAATCTATATACCAATGCCCCCAATGTGCCTGTTCACATTGCCTCTTCGAAATCTGGGTTGACATTAACCTTTACCCGGTTTGAAGAACATAGTGATTCCACTGTAAAACAAAAAGCTGTTACTTCAATGCAAACTCCTGTAAATCCAAATAACCTTGCATCCTCCCCAAATACCGCATCCGTTACACCTCAAACGAACCAGTTTTTAGCGCTAAAATCTTCACCTCAGGCCGAAGTTCACCCAACATCGTCTATCTCTCAAACTGGAAGCAGTTCAGTGGATTCAAAGGCCGCATCTCAAAATAATCTCACCATGATTCAAGATATTTTTTCAGAAGGCAGTAGCTTTACGGTTATTTCTAAAAGCCGTCCTCTCACTGTGCAACGGTCATTTTCCCTTAAAGC
>JANWIO010000154.1 GCA_025449835.1 Vampirovibrionales bacterium | reverse complement strand
CCCCCAATGCAGAAAGGTTATGGGCCGCATTCCCCCCAGCGCCCAGCAAAATATCGGTATGACTGTGGCGTAGGATAATCACCGGGGCTTCTCGTGAAAGGCGGCTGGTTTCACCATAAATCATTTCATCAATGGCGATATCCCCCACCACCATCACCCGGCCCTGGGTTAGTCGTTTGATTCGCTCACATAAGGTTGCTTTTTCCATGGGGATCTCAAAGGTTATGTAAGGTTATTATACTGTACTCTGCACGTCTGGCCATAGCCTTTCTCCAGAGAACAGACACTTCTTTCAAGGCAATCATTGAATGTATCACCCAAACGATGGCTAAAGGTTAAAGCTAAAAATTGGTTTCCAGGGGCCGTCCCCCTCCCATGAACTTCTCCTTGAGCCAGCCCTTAAGAAGCTTGCTTAAGCATGGCGAATTTAAAAAGTGGCAGGAGGGATCATATTGGGATCGTTGGCCGCTGGATTCAATCGCGTGGTGTAAAGCTTCAGATCACGGCCATCGGGTTGGCGTTTTTGCATCTCAGCATCAAAATATTTTTGATAAAGTGGCCTTGCCAGTTCGGGTCGCCCGTAATGATAACAGAAATCGGCATATTGCCTTTCTAACCGTTGGATAGGATGGGCTCTGATAATCTCTTGCAACGTTTCAATGGTTTTATTCAGGGCATGTGTTTTTTTGTCTATAATTTGCGGATCTTGTTCGGCTTTTAATTTGTACAGGCTTAGCAACCCATCCAGCTCTATGCTCTGTTGGATTCCCCGCCAATGAAGATTTAAGGTTTCGTCTTCAATCCACAATTTTTTTTGCAGCTCAAGGGCTCTATCCAGTTGGCCTGCATCCCTTAATGTATGGGCCAGCATGCCAATGCTTGTTGCCACCATATGCTGTGACTTGGGATCGGCTTTGCAAGCTTCAACGGACTTTTCTTGATAGGCAATGGCTTTGTCCATATTTCCCAAATATTCATGAAATCTTGCCAGTTTCCAAAGGGGATGATTGCTTTTGGGGCTTAACTGTTGTGAACGTTCATAGGCTTCAAGAGTCAGGGCTTCAAAAGGGATGTTGGATTCTCTCAAGCGTTTTTGGATACGCTGATTTCCCAGAAGTCCAAATCTATCGTAATCGGGGTTTCCATGTCGCCCTTTGCCGACGGTTACGGCAGTGGCATCGGCGCAAAACTCAGCCAACTCCCCATAGGTGTCTACCGTTTTTTCGGGGTATTTTTTTAAGGCGATTTCAAACTGTTTGAGGGCTTTTTCAAATAGCCCAACTCGCATAAACTTGGAAGCATCATCATGTAGAAGTTTCGAGTAGGCCAAATCTCTTGCTTCTCTTTTGTGCTGGTCGCTCAACTCATTGGCATGGACAATTCGCATAAGAACATAGAGTGGGTGCAAGTGTAGAAGACCGAATTTTTGGTCAGACACCACATCGATGGGAAGGCGATAGGCTTGGTAAAGCACATTAAAAGGATATTTTGCAAAAGATAAGGCCACTTTTCCCAGCTCTTTTGGTATTGATGGGTGCTTGAGGGTGTGCAGGCGTTTTTCAAACGATTCTTTAGATTCTATCCAACGGGACAAATCTGTTTTGTTGGGAGAAAAAGCGTCGTTAGATTGACTGCCAAACCGAATCGGGGAGGGGTGTTTGAGGGGAGGGAACGGACCCTCATTGCCGACCAATCTATCCTTGTTGGGCAATATCGACTGTAAGTTGGGAGAGGAAAATGTTGTTCGCATGTAAAAGCCCCTTTGATTTAAAAAATAATAACGAGTTGGTGTTGAAACAAAATCTGCCTGAATTTCCAACTGGACAGAACACGAAGACGCATCCATTATCAGCAAAATAAATCCCGGTGTCATGTAACTTTTTGCAATCCCTTTGCGGAAAAATAGGGCGTGGAAAAAGCAAGCCGCAATCGAGAATAAGTTGACATTGGGTTATCTTCAATGCAGCATAGAGAGGACCCTATGCGCTCGTAGCTCAGCTGGATAGAGTGTCGCCCTCCGAAGGCGAAGGTCGCGCGTTCGAATCGCGCCGAGCGTATTTTATTTTAATGTACATTCTTTTAAGGCTTTAAAGTGAGGCTTCTGTGGCCATCTCGTCCAGCGGGTAGGATTTTGAGAACCGCTCCCGGAAACGATCGAGGTAAATGTAAATCACCGGCGTAATGTACAGGGTTAAAAGCTGAGATACCAACAACCCACCAAACACTGCAAGCCCCATGGTCTGGCGTGACTCTGACCCGGTGCCAAAACCAATGGCTAAGGGGAGTGATCCCATTAAGGCCGCCAGGGTGGTCATCATAATGGGCCGAAATCGGATGAGGCTGGCCGTATAAATGGCCTCTTCAGCCGAGAGGTTTTGTTCACGCTGGGCATCAAGGGCAAAGTCAATCATCATAATGGCATTCTTTTTCACAATCCCAATCAGCAAAATGAGCCCCAGGAACCCATAGATATCCAGTTCCTTATGAAAAATCATCAAGGTAAGCAAAGCCCCTAAACCCGCCGGGGGTAAGCCTGAGAGAATGGTAATGGGATGTACAAAGCTTTCATACAGAATGCCTAAAACCAGGTAAATCACCAGAATTGCCACAACCAGAAGAATTCCCATCCCTTGTAAAGAAGATTGAAAGGCTTGGGCACTGCCCTGGAAGCTGCTTCGCACCGTATCGGGTAAGGTCTCCCTGGCCAAAGTCTGAATCTGCTGAATCTTATCGCCCAAGGAAATTCCCGGTGCCAGGTTAAAGGAAATAGTGGTGGAGGGGAATTGCCCCAGATGATTAATGGAGAGTGGGCCAACGGTTCGCTCTATCTTCACCATGGTATTCAGTGGAATCAACTGCCCCGTATTTGAGCGAATATACATTAAGTTTAGGGCATTAAGGTCTTGTTGATAAGCAGGAGTGAGCTCAATAATCACCTGATAATTGTTTGAAGACGTGTAAATGGTGGAGATTTGCCGTGTGGCATAGGCATCGCTGATGGCGTCTTCAATTTGGGCAGGCATCACCCCCAAAGCCGAGGCTTTTTCTCGATCGATTTTGACATAGAGCTGCGGGCTACTGATTTGCATGTCTGTGGTCACATCTTGCAGCCCTGGCATATCCTTTATTTTGTCTTCAAGAGTCGTGGTGGCCCGATACAATGTCTGGGTGTCGGGGCTTTGAAGGGTTAATTGGTATAAACTTTTGGTCAGTTGTCCCCCAATTCGGATGGTGGGCGGTGTTTGAAGAAAAACTTGGATGCCGGGAACTTTGGCCAGTTTGGGACGTAACTCCTGGATGACCTCATCAGAGGTTAATTTACGCTTGGGACGTGGTACCAGTGTGGCAAACATTTTGCCGGTGTTGCTGTCTTGCACGTTAGAGACAAACTGGTTAATATTGGGGTCTTTGGCCAAAATAGCCGCTAATTCCTGCTGATGATGCTTCATGGATTGAAACGAGATGCCTTCTGAGCCTTCGGTGGCGCCAAAAATTTGGCCAGTGTCTTCGGTCGGCATAAAGCCTTTTGGAACGGCCACAAAAAGGCTTGCCGTCACTACCAGCAATGCAAAAAACAGGAGTATAACGTATCGTCGATACTGAAGACCCTTTTTAAGGGTCCATTCATAGAGACGAAAGAGTTTTTCATAGGCATGTTCTGAAACAGCCAATAATGGATGGGTTTTTTCCAGACGTTGAATCTTTAAAAAGCGGCTACACAGCATGGGCGTGAGGGTCAAGGAAATAAATCCAGAAATTAAAATGGCCACGGTAATGGTCATCGCAAATTCGTGAAATAGCCGACCAATCAGTCCACTCATAAACAAAATGGGGATAAACACCGCCACTAATGAACAGGTCATTGACAGAATGGTAAACCCAATCTCTCTGGCTCCGATGAGTGCGGCTTGAAAGGGCGCAACGCCCATTTCCATGTGTCGTGTAATATTTTCCAGCATCACGATGGCGTCATCCACCACAAACCCAACGCAAAGGGTTAAAGCCATGAGGGAAAGGTTGTCAAGGCTATATCCCAAAAGAAACATGGCGGCAAAGGTTCCGATAATAGACATGGGCAAGGCCAAACATGAAATGAGCGTGGCAAAAAAGCTGCGTAAAAACAGGAAGATGACAAAAACCACCAAAATTAGGGTGATAAACAGAGTAAGTTGAACGTCATTGACGGACTGTCGAATTGAGTTTGACCGGTCATAGACAATATGGAGTTGAACAGAGGCCGGAATAATATGATTAAACTGAGGTAACAGCTTTTTGATATCATTAATAACCTGAATGGTATTGGTTCCTGGTTGTCGTTGTACTGCAAGAATAATGCCTCTGGTGTTGTTTAACCAACTTGCGGTTTTGTCATTTTCCACGCTGTCAATGACCGTACCCAAATCTTGAAGGCGAACAGGGGCGCCGTTGCGATAGGTCACAATCAAGGGGCGATAGTCTTTGGCCTGGCTGAGCTGCCCGTTGGATTCTACGGTAAAGGTTCGAAACTGGCCGTAGAGTGCGCCTAATGGGGTGTTCACATTCCCCTTTTGAACCGCATCGGACACTTCATTAATGCCAATGTTGCGTGTGGCCAGGGCTTTAGGGTCTAGTTGTACCCGAACGGCGTATTTTTGAGATCCAAACACCATCACCTGGGCCACACCACTAACCATGGAAACCCGTTGGGCGATAAGGGTCTCTGCATATTCATCCACAGCAGATAAAGGTAGGTAAGAGGAGCTGAGTGACAGGTAAATAATGGGTTGATCCGCAGGATTGACCTTTCGTAATGAAGGCGGGGCTGGCATGCCCACCGGGAGTTTACGTAAGCTGGTGGAGATGGCTGCCTGAACATCTTGTGCTGCGGAATCCAGGTTGCGGCTTAGATTAAACTGCAATGTAATTTGGGTGCTACCCAGGGAGCTGGTGGAGTTCATGGAGTCTAACCCGGCAATGGTGGAAAACTGCTGTTCTAAAGGCGTAGCCACGGAAGAGGCCATCATCTCCGGGCTGGCGCCTGGCAAGTTGGCTGTTACCAAAATTGTGGGGAAATCGACACTGGGTAAGTCGCTTACAGGAAGCTGAAAATAGCTAATTACACCGAAAAGCAAAATACCCACCATCACCAGGGTGGTCATTATGGGTCTATCGATAAAAATGCGGGAAATATTCATGGCATTGGGGCGTTTCTAGCACTTACTTTTTCAGGGTGAGTTTGATGCCGGGAGAAACCAGGAGTTGACCATCGGTGACAACCTGTTCCCCAGGTTTTAAGCCGCTTTTAATCACAGCCTTATCACTGAAAATCCGATCGACGACTATAGGCCGAAGTTCACCCACACCAGCGTTGTCCACAAACACGTAATCCCCTTTTTGGCCAGTTTCAATGGCTTGTGATGGGATGACAATGGCATTATCCTCGTTGGCCAGGTGGATCATCACATTCACAAATTGGCCGGGCCACAGGTGATGGGTTTTGTTTTCAAAGGTGCCTTTGAGTTGAATAGTGCCGGTGCCTGGGTCAATTGCGTTGTTGATAAACGTTAGCTGGCCTGATTCAGGGGAGGCTGAAGGGGTGTTCGGCTGGGCAATTACTTTAAGCTTACCCATGGATTGAAAGGCTTTAATACGATCCAAGTCTTGCTCTGGCACGGCAAAGCTCACATTGATGGGGGCAATCTGATTGATGGAAACCAGGCTGGTGTCGTTGGATTTTACCATATCGCCGGGATGAACTTGGTAAGGACCCGCAGCGCCGGTGAGGGGCGAGTGGATATAGCAGTAGCTGAGTTTGATATGATTGGCGGTCACCAGATCTTCATCTCCCCGAATGGTGGCTTCCTGGCTTCGAATGGCTGATTCATCGGATTGAACCAGGGCTTCTACATTTTCAATGGCCGCTTGATCTTCAGAAATGGTGGCCAAGCTGGCTTGCAGACTGGCGTTAATTTCATCATATTGCTCGTGAGAGACAAATTCTTTTTTCAGCAGGTCGGCGTAGCGTTTTTCTTGTGCCTTGGCCAGATTGAGTTGCGCTTTATCTTTTAACAGATTGGCCTGAGCCTGTTTAACCTGAGCCTGATCTCTCAACATGGTGCTTTCTAACTGTTGAAGCTGTGCTTTATCTTTGTTTACCGTGGCTTGAGATTGTTGCAAGGCCACTTGAAACGGGGTTGGGTCAATGGTAAAGAGGAGATCTCCTGTATGAACATACTGCCCTTCCTTAAAATGCACCTGGAGAATCTGGCCATCCACCTGAGACTTGATGGCAACGTTTGAAAGCGCCTCAGTGTTCCCAATAGCCTTAATTTCAATAGGCACAGAAGCTTGTTCTACGGTATCAACGGTAACAGGAACTGCTTTTTCAACGTGAGAGTTCCCAGCTTCTGCGTTTGGCTTGCTGAGTAATTGGTGGCTAAACCAAAGCAGTCCTAATAGAACCAATACAAACGCCGCCGTAAAAACAAACCGTGTTTTGGATTGAAAAGCAGATGCCTGATGAAGCTTATTTTGCATTGGTTGAATATCCTATACCCATATTGTATCTGTCCAGTTTGCCGACAGTTGACACAGTCCCAACAGAACAATTTCCAGAATAACGTTGGCTTCTGACAATAACTGGGATTTGGTGAGGGCGGGGTCGTACGGCGGAAAAATGCGTTTTAAGGATTTTATCAAGAGTTCAGCCAGTTGGTGGTAATTGGCTTGCGGCGCAATTTCCCCATCGGATGCGGCCCGTTGGAGTAAATCGGCTAAAATATCCTGACGGGCTTCAAAAAAGGGTTTCAACTGCTGTCGAAGTCTATCCCGGGTAAGCATCATGGTTTCTGGGCTTCGGCGATTCCGCTGCACGGCATCAAAGATGGAGGCTGCATGCTGAATCAGGATTTTCTTGAGTTCTGGCATAACCGGTGACGTACAAGCGGCGGCTAACACTTGGAGTTCTTCAACCTGGCGGTTTTTTTCCCGAAGAATCACGGCAATTAAGATGTCTTCTTTACTGGGAAATTCCAGGTAAATGCTGCCTTTACTGATGCCTGCCGTGGTAGCAATCTCATCAATAGTGGTGTCATCATAGCCATAATGCGCAAAAAGCTTGCTGGCTGCTTCCACAATGCATTCTGCTCGGTTAATTAATTGCTTTTTACGT
>JANWIO010000153.1 GCA_025449835.1 Vampirovibrionales bacterium | reverse complement strand
TCGGGTTGTTGCTAAAGGGGCTGATCATCTGGCGTTTAAAATTCGTGAAGTTGCCAAAGAAAACGGCGTTCCTATTATGGAAAACAAGCCATTGGCCCGCAGTATCTATGCCTTGGTTGAAGTGGATCATATGATTCCACCTGAACTATTTATTGCTGTGGCTGAAGTTTTGGCCTATGTCTTTAAACGCAATAAAGGCCGTCAAAAGCGTCGTCTTAAACGTATCCAAGATCAAGGGGTGATGCGATGAAGGGTCGATTTACACTGAGTAGTTTGTTTAAGCACAACGATATTGTGTTGGCGGTAGCCATCTCGCTGATTATTGGGATGCTTTTATTACCGATTCCTACCTTTGTACTGGATATTTTAATCTCAGTTGATTTGGCACTGGCCATTACCATTATGATGGTGACGATCTATACTTCTGAGCCTTTGCAGTATTCAACCTTCCCCATTGTCCTTTTGGTGGCCACTTTATTTCGATTGGGCTTAAACATCAGTGCCACCCGACTGATTTTAACCCATGGAAATGCAGGTGAAGTGATTCACGCATTTGGAAGCTTTGTTGTGGGTGGGAACTACCTGGTTGGTATTTTAATCTTTATTATCCTGGTTATTATCAACTTTGTCGTTATCACAAGCGGTGCTGGGCGGGTTGCTGAAGTTGCCGCTCGTTTTACCTTGGACGCAATGCCGGGTAAACAACTCAGTATTGATGCTGATTTGTATGCTGGCATTATCAACGAGGAGGAAGCAAAGCGACGCAGAGCCCAAATTCAAAAAGAAGCGGATTTTTATGGAACGATGGATGGGGCCTCCAAGTTTGTAAAAGGAGATGCCATTGCTGCCATTATTATTGTGTTTATCAACATAATTGGCGGATTAATTGTCGGGGTGTTTCAGCAAGGAATGGCTGTTCAGGATGCGGTTCAGCGATACACTGTTTTAACCATTGGGGATGGCTTGGTTTCTCAGATGCCGGCTTTGATTATTTCAGCAGCAACTGGTATTTTGGTTACTCGTGTTTCAGACGTAACCACGAATCTGGGTGATGATATTCAATCTCAAATGTTTGCGAATCCTAAAATTTTAGCGATTGTGGGCGGTTTAATGGGGGCATTATCGTTGGTTCCAGGACTACCAACGGTACCGTTTTTAATTATTGCTGCGACTGCCGGTACGGCAAGCTTTTTCTTGATGAAAAACAATAAAAAGAAAGAAGAAGCCCAGCAAATACAAGAATCCTTAGATAAAGCCCAGACGAAGGCCAAGAAGCAGGGGTCAACAGAGAGTGTTTTAGACTTACTTCAGGTGGAACCTATGGAAGTGGAAATTGGATATCGCCTTGTACCTTTGCTTGAGGCTGAAAATGGGGGCGATTTATTAGACCGGATTGCACAGATTCGGCGACAAGTTGCTGTGGAAATGGGCATGGTGTTGCCTTCCGTTCGGGTTCGGGATAATTTACAGCTTCCGCCCAATACTTACAATATTAAGCTTCGGGGTGTCGTGATTGAAACGGGAGAAGTTCGTTCTGAAATGTGGCTTGCGATGAATACGGATAACACCGCTGAGCCAATTAAGGGGATTTCTACCAAAGAACCTGCTTTTGGTTTACCGGCAGTTTGGATTTATGTGGATCAGCGTGAGGAGGCTGAAACAAAAGGCTACACCGTTGTGAGTTCTTCGGCAGTTGTGGCTACCCATTTATCTGAAGTTGTGAAGCGCTATGCACCTGATATCTTATCGCGCCAAGATGTGCAAACACTGTTGAACCATTTAAAGAGAACATCAGAAGCCCTTGTGGAGGATTTGATTCCCGATCAGTTGACGATTGCAGAACTGCACGTCATTCTGCAAAACCTTTTAAAAGAACGGGTCTCCATCCGGGATTTGGGCAGCATTTTAGAAGCCTTAAGCTACCACAGTCAGGTTTCTAAAGATAGGGATTATTTAACAGAGCAATGTCGTATGGCGCTTTCTCGTAGTATTTGTAAACAATATCTGGATCCTGGGACAGGTGAGTTGCCCGTGATTACATTGGCCCCTGATGTGGAAGAGAAATTGGCCAATGGGTTAACGGAAAATGGTGAGTTATTAGGATTAAGTCCGTCATTCACCCAAGCTTTGCTTAGTGGTATTAATGGCGAAGTAGAACATGCCTTAACGTCTTATGGGTCTCAACCAGTCTTGCTTTGTAATTCTAAATTGCGTTTACCCCTTCGGCGTTTAATAGAGCGAATGTTATCTCAAATTGGCGTTTTATCTTACAATGAAATTGGCCCCACTATTAAGGCAACGGCGGTGGGCATGGTGAAGGTTGAGCCAGCTGTTGTCTAATACTCCTGGGAGAGGAGGTTATCTCATCAATGAAGTCAGAACAAAGGATGGCAGGGCTGTTTGGGTCTTTGGCCTTTTTAGTGGTGACAGTCAAAGGTTATGCTGCAACCTTTGACCCACTGCATTCATTATTATGGGGCATGGGAGCCTGTCTGGTTTTAGGATTTATTGGTTATAAAATCGGATATATCGTTGGGCATCCAAAAGGGAAGCGGCATTTATCCTCTAAAAAAAAGAAACTTGCCTTGTTTTCTGTAAATAGCGGTAATAATTCTCATGAAGAGCGCACGCCACTCACTGGTGAAGAAACTTTTATTGATGATCTCGACGGATAGAAGGATTGAAAAGTCTCTCAAATATCAGTAAAATGAAGACGAATAAACAAAGGATGATTCAAGAACTTAGATGATTGATCGATATCCTCAATATCTTTTTTTTCAGGAAGTCAGTCCATGAATCCAAATGACTTCTTTTATTGTGTCCGTAAGCAATGAGGTGCTATGTCCACTTCTGATTCCTCTGACAGTAGTCCCATACGGTCACAACCTAATCTAGAGACGATTATTGCTCCTCCAGCGGGGCCAGATAAACTCCAGGGCAAGATGACAATTCTTTTTGCTTTGGGGGCAAATCTTGCAATTGGAGCAATTAAGCTTATTGCTGGCGTTTTGGGTCGACAAAGTGCATTGCTTTCAGAGGCCATGCATTCTTTGGCAGATGCGATGAACAGTGGGTTTTTGCTCATTGGTTTATTTAAGGGGAGTCGACCGCCTGATAAGACACACCCGTTTGGTTATGGCTTAGAAACAACATTATGGGCGATGCTTGCCAGTGTTTTAATGCTTTTTTTGGCAAGTTGGTCAATGTATATTGGGGTTGAGCGATTTATAAAGCCAGAAGCATTAACAGGATATCCCCTTTCGGCGTTTGTGTTAATCGTCAGCATTATTTTAGAGATCTTGTCGGTCAATGTTGCCTCAAAAGCAGTTTTATCTGAAAAAGATCTCAGTGAGGAGACCTGGTTTAATCGGGTGGTTTCTGCAGGCAAGCATGTTCGAACCATTATTAGTCCTACAACCCGATTTGTATATTATGAGGACACCATTGCTTTAATTGGGGCCATTATTGCCTTAATTGCCATTTCAATTTCTCAGTTTGGGAGCGTTTATGGTGTTATTCCAAAAGATTATGTGCATATTCCAGACGCTTTAGCTTCCATTGTAATTGGTTTAATGCTGTTGGGACTGGCCATTTATCTTTTTGTTCATAACAGCAAGGGGCTAACTGGCTCTGCAGCGAGCCCATATATTGAACAGCGTATCCGAGATTATGTTCTAAGTCTAAATGGTGTTTCTCAAGTACATGACTTAAGGACCATTGATTATGGAATGTCGGGAGTGGTGGTCCACATGCGGGTTGAAGTGGATCCGGATATCTTGGTAAAAGATGTGGATGACCTGACGGAGCGGATTCGAGATCGGGTCCAGTCTCGTGTGAGTAACGTGAAAGAAGTAATTATTGAGGTTTTGGCTGATGAAACCAATATGGAGTGGAGTGATCAATTTTACCGCCTCATTGAAAAAGGCCGGGATGAAAACGTACTAAAATCCCGTGAAGAGCGAATTTTACGGAATGTGTATGACTTTACCCATGTGGTGGTGGGTGACATTATGATTCCCAGAACCGATGTGGACTGCATTGAAATCTCTGAAAGCTTGGATGATTTGATTGACGTCATTGTTAAAACGGGCCATACTCGGATTCCTGTTTATGAGGAAGACATTGATAATATGCTTGGGGCCATTCATGCCAAAGATGTGTTTGAGTACCTCCGCCAAGGAAACATGTCGGTTCCATTGAGTGAACTGGTCCGTAGTTTTGATATTTACCCGGAAAATAAGCCAGTAAGTGACTTATTGGAGGAATTTAAACGGAAGAAAATTCAGATTGCCATGGTGGCTGATGAGCATGGTGGGTTTGCAGGTATTGTTACCATTGAAGATTTGCTTGAAGAGATTGTGGGTGAGATTTGGGACGAATATGATGAAGATACGGAGCTTTTAGAGCAGGTTGAACCGAATAGGGTTATTTTAAGTGGCCGTTTTGAAATTGATGAGCTTAACGAGCGGTATAAATTGGACATCCCCGATGAAGAATTTAAAACCGTGGGGGGGTTTGTGTTTGGTCTGTTAGGACGTGAACCCAAAGAAGAAGATAGTGTGACATTTGAAGATTTGGTCTTTACGGTTTTGGAAATGGATGGCCATCGGGTTGATAAGGTTCAATTAGAAGGACCAGCTCCTTTTATTTCGAGCTTAGAGTCGGAAGAAGAGACAACCTCTACCTCAACAAATGGTCGAGATGCCTCAAATAACGGAAATTGTTAAGGCAAGGTCTTCAAAATTTTTGCCATAGTGGCTTGATGGGGGCGATTTGGCTTAAGCATGATGCGCTATTTTGATTCAAAATTTGTATTTTGTTTTTATAAGTTTGTGAGATAAATATTGTTTGTGTTATAAATAAAATAGTATAATTGTGCTTGTTAAAAGGGGCGGCATTACGGATATGAGGGTGAATGGGGTCGTTGTTTATCCATTAAAGCCAACACAAAAGAAAAAAGCGCTCTTAAATGAGAAAAAGAACGCTTTGAATCTGTCTTTTCAAGGTCGGGGGGCTGAGAGTAAAAAGCATTCATCACGATTTTTATTTCCATTTATTACTGCGACTTTTCTGGGGGGGCTAGGATTGGGGACTCCTGTTAAGGCTCAGGCCCCGAATACTCCAGGTGCCCTGGTAGCTTCAGAAACGAAGTCTCAAGAAGATCTCACTAAGGAAAGAGCGGCGGTTGTTAAGAAAATTAGTGATTTGGGGTATACTTACCCGGCTAACGAAGGTGGGATTTTGGAGCTTAAAAGCCTCGGAGAGCAGTTTACAAACGTTTTACGACAGAGCGAATCAGTTCCGCTGGATGAAATGGAAAAATCTGTCCAAGTTGCAATTCATAAACTCAATAATTCCCAATTTACAAATAACCCCCAAATTGCAGAGCTTGGTGAACAGGCGATTCTTTCAGTCTTGGATATTCACGATCTATTAATTGGTCATTTAAAGAAAATGACGCCCAACACAGAGGTGGAACAAAAAAAGGTTGACGAATACATTCAACGGCTTAGTACGGATTTGTTATGGAGTGAAAATCACAAGCGGGAAAAAATTAACGACAAGGTTGCTTCAATTTATGCAAAATGGTTTACCGATTCTTTAATTTCTAAGCTATATCAGTATAAAGGGCAATATTACAGCCAAATGGGGCACCCTATTTCCCAAAAAATCCTGAGCCAAGCCCTTAAAGGGCCTCAAAAACAGAAATTAACCGAGGAGCTGAAACGTCAACTGGCTGCTCTCGATCAGGAAAATTTGCCAAAAAATGAGCGGGATACTGTTTTGGATAAAACCTTTGGCATGCATAACTTTTTATTAAATTCGGTCTACGATGGCCATAAAGTTGTTAATGATGAGAATAATGCCTTTGAAAAGTGGTTTATCCAAGAATTTGATACGCCGGTTTTTAAGCGCTATATTTCACAATCTATTTTTATGTACGATTATCATCATCAGGATGAAGAATCGGCCAATTACGCTGCAACTCAGCGTAAAAACCTAATTAATTCATTTTTATACAATATTTTAGACCGACGTCCTGACTTAACGCCATCTTATGTAAATTCTCTCAATCAGGGTGTTCAGGATTCAAAAAATGATGAGGCTCGACGGATTTATTTTTATCGTTCATTGGCCCAAATTCCCAATAATCCGCAATCAATGGCGATAACCAAAGAATTTTTAACACGTCAATTGGTTTCTGAAACTTCTCAAAATGCTGTTAAGGATGGGTTAGCTCCGGCGCTAGGAGCGTATTTTCTGCGTGATTTTATTGCGACATCCAAAGAAGCAGATGCATTGGGCGGATATGAAAATGTTTATCCTCAAAAAAAACTGGATCTTGAAAGGGTTCGTCAGATTCTAACGCACAAAAATACGAATACAGATGTTGCTAACAGGCCACTTCCCCCAATGGTGTCTTTAATGATGGATATTTTTAACCATGCCAATGGCGAATTATGGAATCCTTTTGTTCCGAGACTGCAAAAACCACCGGGGCAAAAAATAACACCGCAAGAACGAGAAGAACACGCTAATGCCATTGAACGAGCCCGTCGGAATAGTTTTTTAATTTCGGGAAGCCTGATTCGCCAACTGTATGAAGCAATGCCCATTGATGAGATTGAAGAGCGCGGGACCAGCAAAATATTCAAACACTTGTTAGAGCAAGGATACTTATCCCAGCATTTAATGAATCAGGAAGTTTCTGTTTCTGGAGCCCACGAAGCGCTTTTTCGGGACATGTTCAAAGATCTTCAATCCGTTGGTGATCTCCAGTTGACGGAGATGGGACAGCTCAAGGGGTGGATTACCTCTGAAGAAATGTTATCGGATATGATGGTTGAGTTGATGCGAGACCATCTTTCAAAATATTCCACACTGGATAAGGCTAATGACCATTTTAAAGCAGAGATGAAACAATTGGGACAAAAATTCCCCGGTATTGGCTTTAAGGGTGGTCGTGGGGTTTATGTGAATGTATATGAAAATGTCCGAGATGCCCTATACAGTGCCGTTCATCACAATATTCCCCCATACTATAAAGAGAAGGATGAGACATTAGATACGTTGGCAAGACAATTTGCAGAGACTTCTCAAAAAGTATTTACCCATGAGCTGCTCTTAAAATTGTGGGGTGCAAAACCTGAAGAAAGACCCATTGAGTCATTTCGAGGTGTTACTAACATTGGCATGCAAAGAACATTACTGGCAATTTTGCGCGATCTTCGCTTGGATGAAGTCTATTTACGATATCAATTTGAAGAATCCTTGTTGAAAAAGAAGCAACCCTTCCGTGAAACGGTGGAAGGCTGGAAGCAATCAGCCAAGCAAGAGCAATCGAAGTTGTTAAAGCAAATTAATACCATTCTGTGGAACAATCGAACCACTAAAGCGAATTCTGCGCCTTCCTAAGCGAGCAGCCTTTTGGGCTGGGTATCTTTGTCTTTTGTGTGGTGTATTTTCTGTTTTAGTCAAAGATAATTTTTTTGAGAGTGAGAGATAAAAATTAAAGCTTTCAGCAAAGTACTCGATGATTCAGTAAGTAGCGTATTGTGATGGTGTTCGAGGTTTTTTGAACGGTGATTATCACGAAAAAATCAAAGATGACGACAAAGGCTGATGCAATCTATCCAGCGCCTTATCATCAGGTAAAAGAAGCCATTATTGCTCTCCATGAAAACAATGTTGGGAAGGCAAAAGATGTATTAAGAACATTATCCGAGATGCTTCCTCGCTTGTATGGCACATCAGAAGGAACACAGGTTCTCTTTTTTATCGAGGCTATTCGTAAACGTCTGGCTCCCGGTGCGCCTGAACTGGGTAATCTTTATTTAATGCCGGATCAAGGGCAACAAATAAAGATGTTCAACTTTATGGCCAGCAAGTTTCCGCTGGTTTCTTTTGCCCAAGATATTATTAATACAGCCTGTGTTCAGGAAATTTGGAATGAAAAAACGGTTACGATTTTGGATATTGGGATTGGGATGGGCCAGCAAATTGCCAATATTTTGGAACGCCTTTCAATTAGCGGTTTTGACGGTGAAAAAATTACCGTCATAGGTATAGAACCTTCAGAAACGAGCTTAGATAAAGCGCAAAGTACGTTGAGGGATATTGCCCAGCAGAAGCGGCTACCGTTGCAGTTTATGGCTATCAACGAAACCATTGAGACGCTGATGAGTCACAGTGGGTGGACTTCGTTTGAACAACAGTTGAAACAGGCGGAGGTTGGTAAGCTAATTGTAAATGCTTCATTTGCTCTCCATCATACACAACCGATTAGCCATCGTGTGTCCCTGTTTCGAAATATCAAAAAGCTTAAACCCGCTCTACTAACCATGATTGAGCCGTATGCTGACTTTGTGACCTCCAGGCTGGTCGATCGATTTGATAATGCCTGGCATCATTATGGGTTAACCTTCCAGGCAATCGATCAAATTGATGCCTCTGATGAAGAAAAATACCTGGTGAAACAGATCTTTTTTTCTCGAGAGATTCAGGATGTGCTTTCTAAAAATGGTCACCGCATCGAACAATTTGAAACGGGTGAGCAATGGATAAAGCGCTTAAAAACAGCAGGATTTAATCCTGACATACCCAAAACAATTCCAACCAACATTAGCAATTGTCCCTTTGTTTCCGTGAAGACATTTCCAGATTACATTGGACTTTGCGTCGATGGGTACCCCATTATTTCTATTATTACAGCGTGCTTATAGTCTGTGATTGAGAGGGATGAGGAATGGTTCATCCGGATTGGCGAGCTGCCAGTATTTGCGAAATTTTTTCGGTAGTCTCCAGAGCCAGAGAGATAATAAGGCCCCTGGTGGGAGATATTCATAGAGCTCATCTAGCGTGACAACGTTCCCATAGTCAATGCGTTTTTGAATATGAAAGGGCCGAATTTCATCAGGATGTGAGACACCCGCGATTGAGAGCAGATCCATCAGCTCTTCAATGGTAATACGGTGATAGTTATAGATTTTTTCTTCGTTCTGGTCAGTATCAAAGTTGCGTAAAAGCCATGGATCTTGTGTTGCAATCCCTTTTTGGCAGGTCCCCATATAACACTCCCGTTGTTGATCACAGCCCACTGCAAGCATTATGCCTCTTGCCGTTGAACAGAGATCCGCACCGCGTGCCAATTTAGAAATAATTTCCCGTTCTGTAAAAACCTTCCCGGATGCAATAATTTTGATGTGCTTACGAAGATTTGTTCCCATCAAAGCATTATGGATAAACAGGAGGGCATCATCCAATGATGAGCCTGTGAACCCAGAGGCTCCCTTGGGTACTCCTGTACTTCCAGCTTCCATGCCATCAACGGTTATAAAATCTATCAAAATGCCTGTTTTTAACATTGCCTTGCAAATTGCTAGAAACCAATGTCGGTGACTCAGACCAATTTTTAATCCAACGGGTTTCCCATCTGCCAATTCTCTTAACTGATTCATAAACTGTAAAAGTTCAGTGGGTGTTGAGAAGGCCGAATGCTTATCTTGAAGTTCTACTTGGCTACCCAATTGAACACCAAGAATTTTGGCGAGTCCTGGTGTCAACTGCTTTGCAGGCAAAGATTTTCTGGGCTCAACCCCTTGAGATAACTTGAGCTCAATCAGTTTGATATTGGGTAACAGTGCCTTTTTCTGAAATTGCTCCCGATCAAAGTGACCATTCTCGTCTCTACACCCAAAATAGCCCGTTCCCAACTGCCAGATGACGTCTCCCGCAGCCTCCAACTCTGCATGTTTTCCGGCATGCAAATTATCGATAAATTCATCCATATTAAAGCCAGGTGACTCAATGTCCAGGTCCACACCAAAGTGATAGGGGCTAATACCCGCTTCACCCGTATTTTGAAAAAATTCACCCCGCCGAGCAGCCCGATTTAAGGCCAATATAAACTTTTTGCTCATTGGCCCAAAACTTAACGCAGCGCAGTTTAATATAGAAGCATCATAAGGGTGTTTACACTGTGGACTTCCAATTATTACCTTGGGCTGCTTCTCTAGGCGTTGTGTTTTTACATAGGAAGGTAGTAGAGACTCATGGCCAATTTTTTCCACATCGTCTGTGGTGCCAAAAGCTTCTATTTCTCGAACGCCTCGTGCCCTCTCAGTAATGAGTAAAACAAGTGCGTCATCAATTGGCTTGGCCAGAGCCGGTGGCTTTTCAGGTATTTCACTGACAAAATACATCGTGTTTGTGCTAAAAGGGGGGCGATTTTGTATTTTTTTAGCCATTACGATGAACCTTTCATGAATTCAGGCCAATCTATCATAAAAAATGTTCAGCGAAGTCGCTAGGATATTGGGTGAAAGACAATGAGAATCTTCCGACATCTTTATCGAACCACGACTAAGTGGTCCCCATAGATTTTCAAGCAATACGATTTTTAGGATGAACCTCTCATTGCGGTGTAATACTGACTCTCTACCGACAAGTCCGAAAATTTAGGGGAGATGAACCGGACTCAACAATTTATATTATCCATTCCCAGGTTCACTGAAATATAAACTACCCAACTGGGTAATTGCCTAGTGAGGGTCTTTTGTGACCTCCTTTTAAGGGGATTAATTTATAATTTGTTACAATATTTTTTTTCATGATTGGGTTAATATTTGTAAACTGATCATTGGTTTGATGTTTGAAAATCACAAACATCTTGACGATGTCTTTAAAATGAGTCCTTGAAGGTGGTTTTGACGTTTAAATGAGAGAATGAAATATGGAAGACGGCCTTATTTTAGAACAACTCATGATACAAACCCCTTATTGCCAGTTGGATCCCCAGGGCCATATTGTTGTTTGTTCTCCTAAGGCAGAAAGAATTCTGGGGTACTCCTCAGCAGATTTACGCGGTAAAGATTTTTCCTCGTTGTGTGAGATACGCCAAGACCGCAACGTGCCATTTGATGTGCTTCTCAAAAGAATCGTAAGTGAGGGTGAGGGAGAGTTTGAGGCAATTTGTAGGCGTAACGATGGTGATGTGATTGATGTTGAAATAACCCTAATGCCACTCTTTACTGGAGCGGGCAAGTTACAGGGGATTTCAATGCTTATCTGGGATATTTCTGAACATAAGCAAATAGAACGTGCGTTGAAGGAAAGCAAGGAACTGTTTTCCTCTACTTTTTATCAAGCTGCCGTTGGGATTGTCCTTGTTCGAATGTCTGATGCAGTCTTCTTGGGTGCAAATAAAACCATTTGCGATATGCTTGGTTACACAGAGGAAGAATTCTGTACGAAGACGATTATGGATGTCACCCATCCTGAAGACATACTGATAGATTTAGATAACACGAAGAAGATGAGTTGTGGTGAAATCAGTATGTTTAGTATAGAAAAGCGCCTTTTAAGAAAGGATGGCTCTTCTGTATGGACTAAATTGACAGCTACATCTGTCTCGCGTGATGAAAATGGACAGGCAAAGTATGGCATGGCTGTTGTTGAAGATATTACTCAAATCAAAGAAGCCCAAGATGCATTAAGAGAGTCTGAAGAACGATTTAAGACGATGGCGGATTCTGCACCGGTTCTCATCTTTATGACAGACACTGAGGGTAAAAATCTTTATATTAATAAAGGCTATCTCAATTACACCGGTTTAACTTATTCAGATGTTCTGGGAACGAAATGGCAGAATATTATTCATCCTGTTGACCGAGAAGTCTACCTTAGAACTGTATATCGGGCTTTTGAGAATCAAGAGCCCTTTCGCGCAGAGCTTCGCATTAAACGACACGATGGCCAATATGGTTGGATATTGTCTTCTGGCGTTCCTCGTTACACGCCAAACGGGTTATTTCTTGGCTTTATTGGAACAGGGATTGATATCACAGACAAAAAGCAGCTTGAAGAATCCCTTGAAAAGGCGAGAATTCACGCAGAAGAATTGAATCGCAGAAAAAGCGAATTCCTTTCTCTGATGTCTCACGAGTTGAGAACACCCTTAAACTCCATTATTGGCTACTCTCGTATGATTGAAAATAAGATGGCTGGCCCCTTAAACGATCATCAAAGTAAATTTATTCAAAATGTTGTTTATAGTGGGAAACACCTGCTGAATATCGTTAATGACCTACTGGATCTTTCTAAAGTAGAAGCAGGCAAAATGAAAATTGCGCCAACCACGTTTGAACTGGCGCCGTTAATAGAAGATATTCGGGTGATGCTTATTGAGCTAGCCAACAAAAAAGAAGTGTCTCTTTTGTTTAATATCCAAAGCGGCATTACGTCTATTGAAGCAGATCCGGCACGATTTAAACAGATTTTAATTAACCTGATCAATAATGCAATCAAATTTAACCACCCAGGGGGCGAAGTTCGGGTAAACATATTTATGAAGGAAGGGGGACAGTGGATTATGGGTCAGGTTCAAGATACTGGTATTGGTATTCCACAAGATAAGTTACAAAATCTTTTTAGTAAGTTCTACCAAGTAGATACCTCTCCTTCCCGCTCTAACGAAGGAACAGGTTTAGGATTGGCCCTGACAAAAGAATTAATTGAGCTTCATGGTGGCAAAATTGAAGTTGAAAGTCAGGAAGGCGTGGGAACCACGTTTACGTTTAGGATTCCATTACCAATGCAGATACAGGAGACAGAAAAGGCTACAAATTATGAAACAGCCAGTTATTCTTCTCGTTGAAGATAATCCAATGAATTTGGAGATGGCAAAATTCTTGCTTCAAAATGCCGGTTTTCAAACAGTGGAAGCTGAAGACGCAGCGACAGGTATTCGAATCGCAAAGGAATCTCAGCCGGACTTAATTCTTATGGATCTGCATATGCCTGTTTTAAATGGTTATGAGGCAAGTAAGATCCTAAAATCAGATCCAGTCACTGCGCATATTCCAATTGTTGCCTTTACAGCCCATGCGATGGAAGATGAACAACAAAAAGCCTTAGATTTTGGTTGTAGCGGTATTATTTCTAAACCGATTGACGTTGATCAGTTTTCTCGACAGGTGGCTGGCTTTTTGGTTGCAAAGGGAGAGCCCTCCCCAGCCACGGTTTTGGCTTAAAAACGACGAATATCCTTTTGATTGTCAGGCTTTCCTGGGGAACATGCCGCGATTTGCAACAAAATGTTAAGTCTCAAAAGGCGGTTAAAAGGCTTCTTGAGACGCAAAAACCTATAAATTGACGCATAATAAGAGTGTTCAATTTCTGGTATACCTTTTGGACTTTGTCTTAAGCGCTCTTTTTGCCGGCGTTGTTGGAAACATAATTTTAAATTCTAAAGTTTGAAATGACGAAGCCGATAAAAGCATATCGTTTTTTTTCGGAGCTCTTTATATAGGTTATTAGATGCAGTTTTGATATAAGGAGAACGTCATGACCAATCAAGTCAAAGCTATTCCAGATGGATACCACGTTATAACGCCTTACCTCACTGTGAATAACGTGGCTGAAGCCATTGAATTTTATAAAAAAGCGTTTGGCGCTACTGAGCGGGTACGTGTCCCTGGATTCGATGGGAAAGTTGGGCATGCTGAGATTCTCATTGGTGATCATGCCATTATGTTAACCGATGAATTCCCGTATTTAGAAGCGCTAAGTCCGAAGACACTGGGTGGAACAACTTCAGGTATACACCTGTATGTTGAAAACGTAGATGCTGTGGTTGAGCAAGCAATTGCCGCGGGCTGTCGGGTCGTTTTTCCCATAGAAGATCAGTTCTGTGGAAACCGCTCTTGTGGGTTGGCAGATCCCTATGGGCATAACTGGTATCTGGCAACACATATTGAAGATATGACGTATGAAGAGATGTGCCGTCGGGGTGCAGAAGCAGTTAAAGCAGCAGAATCGCTTAAAAAATCAGCAGCAGCAACCGCTACCCGTTAAATTTTTAATAGTACTGGGCGAGGAGCCTTTAAAGGCTCCTCGTACTACCAGTTCGATTTTTTAGATAAATGGGTGAGGTGTGTATGCAAGATTGGGTTGAAGGGTTTAAATAAATACGAAGTTGAGGATTTAAAAATGTCGAGACAACAGTATCATCTTAGTCATTTGAACATTGGGAGAGCAAGAGCCCCGCTCTCTGACCCCATTATGGCAGAATTTGTTGCGAAACTAGATGAAATTAATAACCTGGCCTATCAAAGTCCAGGGTTTGTCTGGCATCTTAAAATTGATATTCATAATCCAGACGATTTGGCCATGTATGGCGAACCGGGGATGGTTTTTAATTTGTCTGTCTGGGAGTCAATGGAAGCACTCTATAGCTATGTCTATCGTTCTCATCATGCCCAGATGATGAAACTCAGAAAAGAGTGGTTTGCAGAGATGGAAGGCCCGAACTATGTTCTTTGGTGGCTTCCGGCGGGAGAGATCCCATCGTTGGAAGAAGCCAAAAGTCGAATTGCCTACCTTGCAGCCCATGGTCCCACAGCGCAAGCGTTTACTTTCAAAGAGTCCTTCCCCAGCCCAGATTCAGTTAACGAGCAAGAAGGCGAAGTCCAAGGAACCATGCTCCTTCATCCGGATCCGGCTTTAAGGATTGTTGGCGGTAATATGCAGGAAACAAGATGACCAAGACAAAAGCCTTAATGGCGCCTGATGCTGTAAATGCGCCGCAAGTTTTGATGCAGATGTTGACCGGCTTCTGGGTCTCTCAGGCGATTTATTCTGTTGCAAAGTTAGGTGTTGCAGATCAGCTCAAAGCGGGGCCACAATCGATAGCGGTTTTGGCGAACAGACTGAATGCCAATGAAGAGAATTTATTCAGGGTGATGCGGGCTCTGGCAAGCTTAGGAATCTTTCAGGAAACAGAGCCTCGGGTTTTTACGTTAACCTCTGTGGCCACCTTGTTGATGTCAGATTCTCCCAACTCAATGCGCCCGATTGCGCTGATGTTAGGGGAGCAAAATTATCAAGCCTGGGGAAACCTTTATCGGGCGATTCAGTATGGTGAGTCTCCCTTTGAGGTAGCCTTTGGGATGAATGCCTATGCGTATTTTGAGACACATCCAGATGCGGCTGAGAATTTTAACTCGGCCATGACGGCGTTGGTGAGTCATGACAATGCCGCAATTCTAAAGGCTTTTGATTTCTCTGAATTTCATTCCATTGTTGATGTGGGCGGTGGCCATGGCATGCTACTTTCTGCCATCTTAAAGCAATATGAAGCCTTAACCGGTACTTTATTTGATTTGCCTCATGTTGTTGTAAATGCCAATCCTCTGTTACAGAGTCAAGGGGTTGCGGATCGCTGTCGTATTGTGTCGGGAAGTTTTTACGAAACGATTCCGTCGGGAGGAGACGCTTATATCCTGTCTCGGGTGCTTCATGGATTTAGTGATAAAGTTTGCGGAGATATTTTACGGAATATTCATACGGCAATGCCCTCTCATGGGAAGTTGCTCGTGATGGAATTTCTCTTGCAATCGGGCAATGACCTTGCCACTGCAAAGACAAAACTGATGGATGTGAATATGCTGGTTTTTGCGCCAGATGGTCGTGACAGAACCTATGAGGAGTATGATTTTCTGCTGGCTCAGTCTAACTTTCAACTGCTTCGGGTGATGCCCACAGAAAGCGATATTGTGGTGTTAGAGGCCATAAAACGATAAAATTACAAATTTTTTAATGCTGTATTTATCGGTCTTTACGAGTTAAATAATCTGTAATAGGCGTTAACTTTTTACTTTTATTTTTAAGGCTCCTGCGGGCGTTTACGGTTTGGAGACCATAAGTCTTTTAATTGATAATCGTAATATTTACGATGCTTACTGCGGAATCGATTTAATACATGTTGTAAACACGTATCGAAAAAATTATAAATTCGGCTTGGCTTCCAGTTGCGGGGCGCAATATCATAACGGGAGTCTTCGTCGGTGCTAAAATCAAAGGTCGTTTCGCTTAATGCTGTTTTTGGCCCTGGCCCTAGAAAAAGACAGTACCATTGTTTTTCACCAGAGAGAGAATAAGATCAACCAGGGATTGTTACACGCTGACTGTTTTTGTCTTTGGGAGTAATTCCTTTTTGGGGAATAAAAATCAACGCTTCATTGTCATACTGTGAGGGATGCCGAATCAACGGTTTATTTTTTTTGATATCGGAAGGTTTAATGGCAGAAAATCGAATGGGCTTGGCATGTTCAGCCCCTCTTTATTTATATTTGGAGAATAAATTTTAGATCATGAACAGTGCTTTTATATCAAAAAACGGTTTTTTGTACAAATGAACCTTCCTCTCAACTTGTGATTTTGATATTCTTCAACATTATTTTGTTGTCTCCAAAGAGCATAAAAAAGCCAATCATAAAGATTTCTTTTGAACTGCAAGAATTAAGAATTGTAAAAAAAATGGCGGTTTTAGACAATTTTGATTCTTGAGAAACTTTTACCAATCAGAAAATAATTCAGGTACCCGCATGTCCATACAACCCTTGTTCTCTCAAATAGTCGTATCCAAGACTTCTTTGCGATTTGGATGGTCGGCAGCCAAACCACCTCAATCTGCGATTGCTTTAAAAAAAAGAGATTTTGATAGTTTTAAACAATTACAACCCAAGCCGCAGTGGGTTGAACGTGTAGCGGACCAATTGATGGTAATGCCCAGTGATGAACAACCCCGCATCGCGTATGTGCCTCAAATTGGAGAATTATTAGGAAGTTGGGAGAATGTTCGAATATTCCAAGAAAATCTGATACAGAAGATTGGCGAGGTGTTAGGTCGCCGAAAACCGGAGGTCTTTTTACAGCCTCAATTTTATCCAGCAAGATCGATACTGCTATCACCTGAACAAATTGAGGTAGATTTGAACACAGATGACTTTGATGGCGTTAATAAAAATCTGGCAGATTGGAATGAGACGGGAACAAAGCAACTGGTGTATTCTACTAAAGCATGGCATAGTGATCAAAGTTGGCATCAGATTGCCTCGCTAAGCTATGGTCCTACGGTGAATATTGAAGGCGGTGATTTGCAAGTGATGGATGCTCGTCAACTTGCCCGAGATAAAGGGTTAACGCTAGAAGAAGTTTTTAATAAAAATTATCTCAAGGCGGGTGAAGGACTTGATCTGCTTGCCAAATATGAAGATAAGCACCGAGACCCTTATGTGTTAACATTGCCCAAAGAGGGCTTGGTTATTTTTAATAATATGAATGATGCTGGCATCTTGCATCGCCCTTCACCGATTCGACTTATAAATCCTAAGCGGCCTGCTCAACGTCCCATTCATTATGTTTCATATAAAGTGAAAGCCAAAAAATAAGGGCTTTCCTTAATTCAATAGTGGTGAAGGCTTGGCTTAGTATTTTTCTGCTGAACGAAAAAGCGGGTTCGTTTTAATGGAATCTGAATTTCAGAGACCAAAATAAAAACGTAAATAATTGATTGGATTATTGAGGTGAAACAGGGGAGGGGTCAACCGCTTTGATCGCATTGAGAAGCTGCGTATCAAGATCTTCTTCAAAAGAATCAACATGCTGGTATTGTAGGGGTTTTTCTGTTGGGTTGAGATGATTTAGCCACTGACTGAACTGTTTCAGTGCATCCACACTTGAGCGAGTATACATGGAATTTACAACCACACCAGGTGTTTTTGTGGTTGTATCACCTGCTCTGCGAAGACTACTGATGACATTTTCCAAAACACCCATGGGCGTTTCTCCAAGGCCGCCAAATATTGAACCTATCACCACCACATCGGGTTTTTGTTCTTGAAGTAACCGGGTAAATCCATCGCTATCGGTTGCAACGCCCACAACCTCAACATCGGGATGATTTATGAGGGATTCAACAGTATTCAAAGCATAGCTGGCTTTACCAATGGCCACCCTGGGTTTTCCTTGGGTGCCAGTTCCTGCAAAAGTAATACGGGGCTGTGATGCTAGACTCATTAATGTTTCTCCTTTTTCAGGGGTTAAACGCATTTTGCGTTTTGGAACTGTATTATCTCCAATAAAGATCCTCAAGAATCCAAATTGCCTAAAATCTGTAAATGGTTAAATTTCGTAACAGATATTGTGAATAATTACGCAAATTTTTTGCTTCACAGTCTTTTCTCTATTTGTAAGAGATTCAAACAGGGGTGATTAATTCATGGTGATACCGGCCCATTCTTTCAATTTAAAGTCTTATTTGGTCCCCAAATCTTATCCTGATTCTGCATTCCCCAATAAACAACGGATGGATGTTACCAAGGCTCCTGAATATGCCTCTTTTAATAAATTACAGCAGTACTCAGCAAGGATTGCATCTCAATTACTCCTGTTGGCAACATCTTTTGGTTACATTGATCCAAATAAGATCCAGGCCGTTTGTGATTTTGGTGCTGGAGGTGGTGGACCAACCTTTGCTTTGAAACAATTTTTGAATTTACAACCGGGACGTATACAGGCTTTAGAGCAGAGCTTGGAGGTAGCCCAAGAAATTATACAACATAGCGTTCTCCCCGAATCCGATGTAAAAATTGGAGATGGTTTAGCGTATTTAAGAAGTGGTCAACAAAAATATAACTTGATAACAGCATTTATGCTTGGTCCAGACATATCAGGCCATTTGATAAGCAATTTTATTGCAGCAGCTCGCCATAGCCTTAACCCTGATGGAAAATTGTTAGTATGCTCAGAGATAGGTACTATGAATGTGGTTAAACAGGTCTGTCAGCAACAAGATCTACATTTCGATTGGATTGAAGGTGTTTCTGCAGATCCTCCCATCCCCTCAACGGCTATTATCAGTTTTAACCAGTCGGGTGAGCAAGACCAACAGGTTTTTAGTCCATTTGACAAAATTCAAAAAGAAATTTTACCTTTTACAGGTGATTTTAAGAAACCCAAAATAGATCCAGAGCTTTATCGCAAGCTATTCGCAACCAAGTATCTGCCTTAGGGGCTATGGGACTCTCTTGAGCATATCTTGCCGCCAGAGACTCATGGGCTCTCCTTTCAAAGGTTATTAATCAAGACAGTATATTCATTTCTCTAGAGAGCTGTAGAAGCAAGCTTAAAAACTTTTTAGCATAATCTATTTCAAACAGGCTAGCTAATGACAGAATTGAACGATAGAAAAAAATTTTTTGTCCGTTTAACTATTATCCGGCAATCCGCCATCCACAGTGAATGAGTTGGTTGCTTGCTGAGCGTAGCGTCGAATAACATTGGTATGGGCAATATCGAGAAATATTGCCAGATTTCTTTCTCCTAACCTTTCCATGGCAGCATTCCAGTCAAATCTTTTGGGGAATGGCGTTGTGGGGATGTCTTCTTCTAAGGTTTTCGGATCAAATACATGATTAACGTTGCCTTGTTTGATAGATGCTGTTTCCAAATCAAGTTTTTCAATCCCAAGCGTTACAACACGTTCTTTCTCCTCGTGGACATCTTTAATAAAGGTATCCCGATCGGGGCTTCCGTCGTTATCAAGGATCAAAACTTTTTGCACAACAAGTAGTGAGCCTATTCTTTCCCTCAAAGGAAATACACTGACTTTATAATTTGGATCAGTCATATGGTGTTTTTCTAAGGTGTCCACATGCTGCGTAACTGCCGTATTAAAAACCTGTATCGCTTTCTCTTTGGTGGCCTCGTCTGTTGAACCGTACACTTTTTCAGGCCAATTTTTTAAAACCATTCGAGTAATTGATGAAAACCTTACCGATGTCGTCTTACCGTCCCCTTGTCTAGACTAAAGGAAATAAAAAAATGCCGGATTACAGAATTGAACTGTGGACACAAGGATTTTTAGTTTATCTTTGGGTAAAACCAGCATTGTGTTGATACTCAGTCTCTTATATCAAAAAACGGACTTTTGTACAAAGATTGCTTATCCCATCCGCTGAGTATTTATTTATGTATATAAGGAGCGCTTGTTTTAAGGGGCATTTGGAGCCCATTTCTTAAAATAATTTTATAGCGACGTGTCGCAATGCGTTTGGCCTGTTTTTATCCGGTTAAAAAAGCGCTCTACCTTGCTCAGTGCTTGTCTATACATTAGGCTTCTCCTACCTTCGTTACAGCCTATTTTGCCTCATGCCTTTTAACTGCCAACACTCCATGGAAGAAATCTATCCATAAAGGGAGGCTTCCATCCGTAATATCTGTTGCATCACGTGAAGATTTGATTGTAAAAACCGCTTATCTTGTTCCCACTCAGTTTGATATTTTTTAATTATGCTTTCACGTGAAGTTCGGCTATGTAATCGTCCAACTTGTCAAAGGAGCCTGTCCAACCTTGTGTCATACCGGTCTTTCCTTTACTGAAGGTTTCGATTGCTTCACGGGTGGCTTCGCTGTAAACCTGCCATAATACAGTCACGCGGGTTTGATTTGGACCTTCTTCTGCCAATTCGACGGTTGTCAACATTGTTTCAGGCCAAGTTGGGGCCAGGGGGTGATGGGAGATATTTTCATGCTCGTCACAAAACTGCTGAGTATAAACAATGCGGTGTGGTCGGTTAATTTGGATATAGTCTGTTCTTCCATACATCGTGGTGTTTCCACCATTTGTCATGGAATAAAAGCTACTACCTCCTTCCTGGATATCGGATCGGATAAACTGCATTGTAAACCCTGACGGCGGAAGCCACTGCGATAAGTTTTTGGGATTAATCCACATATCAAACATTGTTTCAATGGGCGCCTCAAAAGTACGGTTAATGACAAATAGTTCTTTGCCGGATGATTGCATCTCCAGAAACTCGGCAAGCCGGTCCCACGTAGCGTTGCCGCCTGCTTTTTTGATAAAATCCTTCGTTTTTTTTGCAGCTTCTGGAGAGGGCAGTGCCAGGGTCATCTCCATTTTTGTTTTGCCTTCAATTTCAGTAAATAGAACGGTTACTCTAAACATAGGTGGCTTATCCTCGCTACCGCCATGGTCATACACTAAACGAGAGTACTTTTCGACTTGGAGGTACTGCGTATTGTTGGGATAGTCTATGCCATCTGGGCCATGCATGGTATAAACCCACTTTCCACCTGTTCTCAGATCCCTACTGTGTGTTGTCAGTGTAAAACCACGAGGTCCCCACCATTGTGCTATTTGTTGAGGATCAGCCCAGGCCTCCCAAACCGCCTTAATCGGTGCATTGTAAATTCGTCTGATTTGAATTTCGTTCGCCCTATTTTGCGTGGCCACTTTTCTTTCCTTTCGTTTTTTTCTTTTGCAGTAACTGTTTTTAAATAAACATACAGGCGGTCATTTGAAAATGTTTGTTGATCTATTATATGAGTAACGTCGACATTCTAGATCCTAAATAGCGCAGAGTTTTGGATGGGGCTACAAATGGATTATGATATCCGAATTGCTAGGCGTGATTTAGGCCCTCAAATTGAAGGCAGTGTACGGCCGCTTCAATAAGCCTCATAAAACAGTGATTTTCCAAACTGAGGGTGATAACCTATTCTATGAGAGAAGGGGCTTTCATTTTAGGGTTTGAATGCCATCAAAAATTTCAATTTCAAAGCCTTTATAGCTAAATTTTTGCGTCTTGCTATCTTCAACAACATTCGGCGTCTTGCGTAATGTTGATTTTACTGCTTCAATCATTGCATTATCCTGAACACCAACATAGATGATTGGCTTTCCAGACCCTACGCTGCCTGAAACCATTGGCACAAATGAAAGAATCTTTTTAAGCTCGCTTCCGGCCTGTTTTACTTGATTTTCAAGGGTTTTATTGGGCTTTCCCATAAAACGAAGGGCTGGTAATGTGACTTGAAGCATTTTTCTGGTTCCTTTTGACTGACGCTAAACTGAGTGGGTGTCGAGTTTGCGATGAATGGAGCGGATGAGTGACTAGATCGTTTAAATAATGCTTACGCCAAAATTTTAGGGTTATATGTTCAGGCTTACCTTTAAGCTTGTCCACCCATGCTATGACAGATGTAAAACCAGAGTCAATTGATTCGGATTGATAAATTACCAGAAAGTAACCGTTGGACAGGTAACAGCCTGGAAAATCTTCCAGGCCGTTATTTCAATTAAAACCACAGGTCAATGGTTTTATTGCTGCGGTGCTATGTTGGGTTTTATGGCCAATTGATCTTTTATGGCTCTTGCTTGTTCTGGGCTAACGTTTAGACGCTGTTCTACTTCTGCTAAACGTTCTTCTGGTATCTCAAAGCTTTCGCCTCTTGCTTGGGCAACAATTCGGGCATCCCGATCAAAATAATAAGATAAGGGAGGACCTCCTGCAAAATGGATGTTCATTGATAACTCCTTTATTTTGTTTTTTTAATATGTTTTTGGGGAAGGGATTGGCAATCTGTTGTTATTAAAGTCGCTCAAGATTTGAAGTTGCTAATCCTTTAATAATTGTTTAGAGATGAATAAGGAGTTTATCTATCTGTATTGAGAAGTAAAGGGAATTTGCCAAGAGGCCAAAGCAATTTACTGCATCTAAGCAAGGGTATCTATATGATAGGTTTTTTCTGGAAAGAGCTTTTGGGCAATGGTGGGATGAAGCAGTTGAGTGACCTCAATGTCCCCATCCAGTGGTTCAGCTAAAAGCGCATCAATGGTGACTTCACCTGTTTTTAATCGTTTCAAAGTCTCCTCGGTGAACGTTCGAAACTCTGTGGCAGAATCGCCGGAGTTTGAACCGGTAGGTCGTTTACCTTGCCATAGCATTAAATCCCAGCTTGGTTTCTGTAAACGATCTGTGGCACCATTGAGATGGAGTACGTTCTGTAAAACCTCCATTGCTTGTCGGGCTTGAGATTTAGAAATAATGGGTTGTCCATTTGCAACCAATCGAAAATTGCCGGAAAAATGAATACTGCTCATGCAAACCTCCAATTTTATGAATAATGGGTAATATACTGCTCTTAAAGTTCCTCAAGGCTGCCAATTGCCAAATGGGTCGTTTTTTTACATTTCTTAATTAGTGGACACTGGTTAAAAGTTTAACTTTTTAATCTTTACGCAAGGCCTACTCCTATTTGAGGGTAAGAATTAAGAATTGTAAAAAGAAAGACAGTTTTAGACAATTCTGGTTCTTGAGGCGCTTTTACCAATCAGAAACAAAATTTTAACGAGAAGTTATCCAAGGGGACAGATGAAGAAAGGAAACTTAATGTTTATTAATAGTTCATTGTCTTCGCATACGTTGCCCCGATTCGCTAGCAAAATTAAACTTATTAGCAAAGCACAGCGGGATGCAATGCTTCCGCCAAGCTTCGAAATGAATGAAACCTACCTTGAATTTAATAATAATCCTGAATACGCTTCTCCACATTTTAGTATGCATTGTTTTGACGGTTGGCGGGCAGGTCCTTCTATGGAGGATGGCGTCCATTTAAGAAAGCGAGGATACACCCGATATGCCTATGATTGTGGAATTGGTGCTGTTAAAAATAATGTTCTCGGGAGCTTAGGACATCAACATTCAATGTGGAACTATGATAATACTTTTCATCTTGCCATTATGAACAACCGTGTTAGAGAAGATGTAAAGAAACTTGCAGCCGATGGATCTTTATCGGCAATAATTACAGGTGGATATGACTTTAGTGGTCGTGATTCTAAAGGACGATGGCATCCCAAAAAACATAGCAATCTCACTCGTCAACGATTACAGGAAGCCTTTGCTAAGGCTGGTATTCAAAATTGCTCCCTGGTATGGGGACGCAACAATTCGGAAAATTGTGGTCCTACGTCGCTTTATTTTGATCAATCACTAGGTGATACATGGTTTCTCTGTCTTGAACGAAATGGCGGAAAACCCGAAATTTTGACCACAGAAGATCTTAAAAATTCGATGAGTCGAATCCAAATTGCCGAGGGGGATGTTTTAGAAGGTGCTAGCCCTGAAGATAGGTTGGTCGGGCCTTTCAAAGTCGAACGCCTTGGGTGGCTTGACAAGATGATGAGACGTTTTCGAGTATCCAAGCTATGAAAAAATCAGGGAAAAATCTTCGGTTTTACAAAAATAGAATAATTTTTATCAAGGATATTTAAGGTATTATTGTTTTCCCATTTTACATCGTTTTCAAATCCTAGATCTGATCCTGGTAATTTAAGCAATGTCATTGAACCCCTTTTAGAATGGGGATATTCAATTTCGATTTGATAATAAGGACTAGTGATAGCTGATTTCCCAGGTATAACAATAATGACAGCTTCCACTCTACCATTTGGAGAGGGAATACGTTTGAGAACAGAAGGATTATAATAATTGGCGAACTTCGTATAAGAAAAGCCAAAATAAATAACGCCAAAAATTTGGAGAAACCATAAAATTGCTGCAAATATTGTAAAACCAAAACCAGCCCATCGATATTTATGTGTTTTTATCTGAAATGCAAAGAGTATTGAAGACCCTAAAAAGAGTGTTAAAAGTGCAAATTCAAAATAAAATTTAAAAGGTAGATAGGGTATTGATTCTGCTAAATTTTCTCCCCAGATTCTTTGAAATAAATAATATTTAAATATCAAAAATAGCCCAAATGAGCAGATGGCCATTATAAAAAAGAGCTTTCCTTTTTTGTCCGTTATATCTGTCTTGAAATCTAGTTGCATATGTATATCCTGATTATTGAAATCCTTATTCATGCCATTGTACCGCCAAGCTATGAAAAAATCAGGGAAAAATATTCGGTATTACAATACAAAATTTTTAGTAATTCCTTAAAGGGTAGCCAGGGTAGACTCGTCGTTTTGGGATTACAGTTTAGCGATTCACGGGAACAAATTCAGCTTCAACCAAGGATGCCAAGGTTTGTAAATCTGGTACTTCAAGACTTGGCGTATCAGAAGCCGGTAAAGTCGCACCAAATTCATCTTTACCCATCCGTCTGTTTACCCAAACGTTGGTAATTCCAAGCTGGTTTGCAGGAACAATGTCATGATAGATGCTTTGAGCGACATGCAAAATCTGGGAAGGTGGAATATTCATCTTCTCGATTGCTTGATTAAAATTATTCAGCGAAGGTTTATAACTTTTGACTTGTTCAGCTGTAATGATCCAATCAAACTCAGTTAGTAAGTTTTTCTGAGAGCCTCGAAAAAGATCATCATCAATGTTGGAAATAATAGCGAGCTTGAAAAACTTTTTTAATGTATGAAGAGCGTTAATTGTATCTGAAAAAGGTGACCAGAATTGAACTGAGTTTGGCAAGGATTGCTGTTCTGTTTCAGAAGGGACAAAATGATAATATTGTCCAAAATCTCGAACTACCTGCCTTAGGACTTCTTTGTAATGCGAATAGCCTGCCTTTTGTCTGGAGGATTCGATTTGTGCATGTCGTTCCAGAATTTCTTTGTCTGTAATATCAATTTCATGGTTCTTTAAAATTGGCTTCATCGCACTAAGAATACCAGCTTCCCAGTCAATTAGCGTCCCGTAACAGTCAAAAGTCAGTACTTTAAATTTTTTTAAATCAAGCATTTAGCGCCTTCACATTCTCTAGAGCTTAACCCTGGTCTAGCTCTAGGGCGGTATGACCGAATTATGGGAAAGGGGGGGGCATTCTCTGTCCGTTATGATTCTATTAGAGTTAATCTAAAGAAGGTGGTGCCGGATCACAGAATTGAACTGTGGACACAATGATTTTCAGTTTATCTCTCGGAAAACCCAGCGGTGAGTTGATACTCAGTTCTTTATAACAAAAAAATGGACTTTTGTAAAAAATTTTGTCACTCAATTTGTATTTGTAATGTCATTCAGGAGATTGTTGTATATCTAAAACGACTGTTAATTCAATAAATAACGTCTTATACAACAAATTGATGGTGACATTTCGGTGACAAAATATGGGTCTCAATGAAAATTATTTTTAATAAATTGAGGCCGATAAGGTACATTATGTTCAAAATGTTCAAAGAGGGGTTTTTGTGATTTCAGAGGAATTAGATTTTTAGTCTTGCTCTTGCGGTAATATCTGCTCTAATAATTGGACCAATTGAGGGGTTGAAACGGTTGCAGCATACCAAACCTCTTGTAAAATGATGTCGTCATAAGCATGAATAAGTATATTGCGCATGCCAATAATCTGCCTCCAAGGAATTTCAGGATATTTAGCACGAAATTCTTTTGAAAAACGAGTACATGCCTCACCAATAATAAGTAACTTATGTATTACAGCAGAAAATCGGAGTCGGTCATTTAAAAAAGCTTGTTGATCTATGTTGCCAAGGAAATCTTGGATTTCATTCGCTGCCGAAAGAATATCTTCAATAGAATTAATATCACGCTGCATGAATAATTTGGGCTGACTCCAAGATTTCTTTACGACGGTAAAGATTGGGACTTTTCTCAAGTGCTTGTCGATTGACAACATCCACTTTGCGATTAAAAATCCGTTCTAAATCCTCAATGATGTCCACTAAATCAAACAAGCTCCAAGTGGCATCGGCTTCGTAAGTAAGCATTACATCAACATCACTATCAGATCTGAAATCTTCTCTTAGAACAGACCCGAACAAAGCAAATTCTTTGACTTTCCAACGTTTGCAAAAATCAGCTATTTGTTCATATGGAATTTCAATGCGAGCTTTTAACATCGAAGACCTCCACGGTCATTATAACAAAACGTTCGTCGACATCAAATTTTAATCACCTTAAACAGGCTGAACGGAAACATTTGGCGAGGCACCAAATAGTTCTGCAAAACCTTTCGTCGGTTACTGGCTCAGGCATTTATTTTAAAAAAATTCTTGCTGTACTTTGGAAAAGTTTTTAACTACAAATGTAGATTTTGATTCCCCAAAAGTGGACATGTCTCTGCGTTAAATTTGGGGGTAAAAGCCTCTGTTTAAGAAAGGATTTAGGTCATAAGGCAATCGGTGCATATTACTTTTGAGGATTGACAATAACCTTAAAAGTGATGCGGCAGCCCTGCTAAATGCCACTGTTTTTGTTGAAATCCTTTACCAGATGGAGAAATAAGGACAAATGGCAATTGGTAAGAGAATGGCTTGAAAAGGCAAATTTAAAAGGAATTCACCCATGGGCCTTCTTAAAAGTAAGTATTTCCAGGGAAACCCTCTCTGTGTGAGGGAAATGAGACAAAATGATGGGATGGCTGTTTTAATACGTTGATAGGTTCTGGGCATGTGCTTTCCTTTCAGTGATGGACAGCACATTCATTGCTCAACTCGCATTCATTAAGCAAGAACAAAATGCCTGGTCATGTATGCAGGGAGATGGTTTTAGTGAATTAAAAATGCGAGAATGCGTGAACACGGAAACATGAGTTTATGAGTTTGCGTGAAGATCCTTTAAATTTATAAAAACAACCTTTATGATGGGTGTAGATATATAAAGCACTTGCAGTGGTAGCCCCTCGAAGGAAAGGATTTCCATGTTTTATTCAGCAAATAACCC